>JABURQ010000180.1 GCA_014762625.1 Planctomycetaceae bacterium
CTTAACACTGCCCCCACATCTGGTGTGACACGCTGTTTCATTGATAACTCCCGCGTTTTCTCGTATTGAGCACTTTGCCAAGACCTCAATACGAAATACGAAAACACGAGAATCGTGCTGCCATACCAGTCTCAAGTCGCGTTCTCGTCTTAAGGCCGGAGACGTCTCAGGTATGACACGAAACGCCCCGTTGTTTACAAACAGGCCGGCGGAACCACGAGATGTTGTGGGAGCAACTGAGTCCGCCGAGCGATCAGCGAGGAGCAAGGACGAAGGCGGTAGTTTGTAGGTCGGGATAGCGCAGCGTATCCCGACAATTCATTCGAAGTTGACTTGCGCTGTCGGGTTACGACTCGCTGCGCTCGGCTAACCCGACCTACAACGACTGTTTGGGACGCGAGGAGTCGGGAAACAGGATTCAGGAGACAGATATCAGTGATGTGACCTCCTTGTCTTTCTCTAGTTGCTAATTGCCAGTTTCTAGTTTCTGCTTGGCAACTGACCACGAACTACTGACGACTAACAAAAATCCAAATTGCCAAAGATCGATCTCTCTACCTAACACTGGTTTGTTGTCAGACAGCGGAGAGGACTTTGCGAGAATGATTTGACCGCGGATGACGCGGATTTCTCGGATGATCGACATCACCCTCCACCAGAATGGGGGAGGGTCAGAAACGAGCGACAGCGAGGTTCTGGGGAGGGGGAGAGATTGATTGAAACCCTCCCCGAAGGTTCGTCCCTCACCTTCGACCCTCCCAGAGGGAGGGGAACACTGAATCCGCTTCCCGAAATGTGACCAACCTTTTCGATCCGCTCAGAAACCCATCAATCCAACCGGACGGAATCACCTTTTGCTCGTCACAGGAATGTCACGAAACTCAGGCAATCTCATAGACGCCGTCGGAGATCATCTGATCGATGCGGGTCGATAACTTCTCCGCATGTCGGCGTTCCTCGCCACTCATCAGATCGAGCGGGAGTCCGGCGAGCACGGCTTTTGCTTCCCGCGGTCGATAAGGTCGCTTGAGATGCAACTCAATCAGTTTCAGCCGATGTCGCGTTGAACCGTCGGGAAAGCGAATGAGAAACTCTTCGAGGATGGGGATCGCCGCGGCAGATTGTTCGTCTTCGAGCAACTGTTTGATCAACTCGTGCAGATCGTCGCGTGTCAGTAAGTCATCGGCCTGGAGAAGAGAGAGCTTGCGATGCAGTTCCAGCACACCGGCGAGCTCTCCCTTCGCGAGCAGCTTGCGGAATTTCCTGGCCAGGCGTCTGGTTTTGTTTCTGCGTTCCTCGGAAACGAACTGGTCGGCGGCGTCCGCAGGGCGAGGATTCTGCCGATCGCGATATGACTCGAAATAACCTTGTGTCTGTGATGTTCCGTTCCAGACACTGACGATATCCCAGCCTTCGCAATCGACCCACTTCTTTTGCAGCATCACCCAGCCAATCGCACCTCCGATCAAAGCCCCTAACAGATGCAGCATGGCACTGCTGACCGCGAACTCCGTCAACCACGCCGAGAGCAGACTGATTCCAAGATAGAAACCCGAAACCGCCATAATCGAAAGTTCGAAGGAAAACGGTCGGACCATCATCAGATAAATGAAAAAACCTTCGTAACTGATTTCGTTTTTCGGAGCCCAGATCAGGGACATCGCCATCAAACCAAAAATAGCCAGCGACGCTCCTCCCGATCCCCGCGACATGCCGTCGTAGCCGAGCAAAACCGTTTGCTCGATCATGCCCCCCAACACGCCGACCCCGAGGTAGATACCCAGAAATTTCCAGGTACCGATTTTCCCTTCGACAACCAGACCAAAAATCCACAGGAATACCAGATTCCCAACGAGATGTCCGATGCCGTAATGGAAAAAGTTGCAGAGCAACCACTGCGACGGATGTAACCCGTTTCCATATGTCAGCTCAAACCCATGGTTGGTCTCGTTCACGCCTCCACCGGTGAGCACAAAACAGCCGATGTTGGCGAGTATCAGAAGAATCGTTCCGATGGGTCGGTGATACAGGGGCGCATCGGTCCCGGTCGGGATTAGAATCATCCGCGTGGTCTCCTGGACAAGGATTGGCTTACCCTTGGAGAACGGAAGTTCAACTCAATCGGATCTCAAGAATTCTCTTTATTTCAACAAATACCATTTCACACTGACAGGAGAAGGGGCTGCAGGAGAGCAAAGTCAATTCGACTCATACCGTGACACTGGACGAGACTTCCGCGCGACGTGCTGGAGAAAATTTCTGGAATGAGATCCGGGAGAACCTTGCCCGCTTCGATCAATACAAAGATAAAGTTGAAGCACAGAAGACGGGCGAAGCGCTTGAAGAGATTGATTAGTCGTGAAAAGTCCCCCGCTGATCACGGCTGAGGCGTCATCGTCGCATCGATATCGGCTTGCCACTCTTGGGCCACCTGTTTGAGTTGTTCGACCAGCTCCGGATGTTGATCGGCGAGATTCGTTTTCTCACTCAAATCTTCCTGGAGATTGTAAAGAGCGACTTTGTCTCCCCCCTTACCATTGAGCATCAATTTCCATTCTCCCTGACGGACCGCTTTACCGTTCCAGACCAGAGTCCGTTCGACAGTCGAACGTTGGCCCGTCAGGATCGATAACAGGTTCATGCCGTCCAGTTGACGTTCGGTGGGAATTTCCAGGCCGGCGGCGGAGAGCATCGTCGGCATCAGATCGAACGTGATGGCGAGTTGGTCGGTTGTTTGACCGGCGGGAATGGTTCCCGGCCACCAGGCAATCGCCGGGACTCGATGTCCTCCTTCCCAGTTGGATCCCTTGGCCCCGCGGAGAGGCGAGTTATCGCCCCATTTTCCGGCGGCTCCGTTATCGGAACAAAAGAAGACGAACGTCTTTTCATCGAGCTTGAGTTCCTTCAGCAGCGCCAGCACATGGCCGACGTTTTTGTCCATTTCTTCGACCATCACTTGGTAGCGTTCGCGGATTTCTTCTTGCTGGACACCTTTCTGTCGGGCCCAGTCAGCCGCCGCTCCGAGCCCCTCTTTTCGCAAACCAGGGTCGTCGGGTCTCTGAAACGGATAATGAGGCGCTTCGTGAGGCAGGTAAAGAAAGAACGGCTTGTCCTTGTTCTGTTTAATAAAGTCGAGTGAATGTCGATCGATGAGGTGTGTGACGTAACCTGCTTCGTCAAACGGCTTGTCCTGATGCCACCAGTCAAAATTGCCCGCCTGATCGTAGTGTGAAATAAAATCGATGTTCCCGCTGACGTAGCCTTTGAAGACATCAAAGCCGTTTCTCACCGGATTATATTTCGGGTAGTAACCGAGATGCCATTTCCCGAACATGCCGGTCGCGTAACCTCCCTCGCGAAACTCCTCGGCGATGGTCACTTCGACATCCTGCAGGCCGTGTTCGTGTTCGGCCCGTTTCGGATCGGCAAACACGACTCCGGGGATTCCGGCCCGCTGTTGATAACGTCCGGTCATTAACGCGGCTCGCGTCGGGCTGCAAACATTCCCGGCGGAATGGTAATCGGTCAACCTCGTTCCCTCGGCGGCCATCTGTTCGAGATGCGGCGTCTCGATCCAGCCGTCATACGGACTGATATCGCCGTAACCGAGATCGTCGGCCATGATGATAATGATGTTCGGTTTCTCAGCCGCAGCGACCAAGGTCGGCAAGACCGTCAGACAAACAAGAAAGCGCATCATGAGCGACATGGCAAACCTCATCAAGTTCGATCGTGGACTTATTCATTGGAATTGCAGCGAGTGAAGGATGCAAGGATTCTCTTCGTCGCTCGAATGGATCGCCTCGGAACCATGTTGCAACAGCGATCTCGCAATGCCGCTTTGCAACCGACCGCTAAATGTTATGATACCTCCATGAACGATCAACAATCTCTCCGCGAGCACGTTACCTATCTTCTAAACGGAGGAGGGGCGCATCTCAACTTCGACGCTGCGGTCGCCGATCTCCCTGACGAGTTTCGAGGGCGGAAACCGGACACTCTCCCACATACGGCTTGGGAATTGGCGGAACACATGAGACTCTGCCAGTGGGACATTCTGGAATATTGCCGCGATCCCGAACACGTCTCGCCCGATTTTCCGGAGGGATACTGGCCTGAGTCACCGGCGCCTACTGATGAAGCCGCCTGGGATCACACTCTCGGTCGATTTCGGCAGGATCTGGAATCGATGAAGGAACTGGTCAACAATCCGGACCATGATTTACTGGCTCCGCTTCCTCACGGCCAAAACGGACACACGATCCTTCGCGAAGCATTATTAATCGTCGATCACAATGCCTATCATCTTGGGCAACTGGTCTTTGTCAGAAAAGCACTGGGGATTTGGTGAATGTAACTCCCCTGAAATGTGAGCCCTCGTTTCCGGGCACTCCAATTCACCGCAGCAGATCATTGCCCTTGATCGACACGCCGTTAAACCTCTTTCTGAACGCCGTCTTCCGTGTAGACAACCTTGTACATATCCCGACGACGGTCATTCCAGTTCTGGACGCTGCCGGAATCGCGATGTCTTCGAAGTAGTTCCAGATCGAGATCGTGAATGATCATCGTTTCGATGTTTTCGCTACATTCCGCCGCCACAGCATCTCGCGAGAACTCGGCATCGGCGGGAGTGAAGATCGCCGACTGGGCGTAATGAATGTCGGAGTTTTCCACAAACGGCAAATTCCCCGTGCATCCTGAAACCGCCACGTAGATATGATTCTCGACGCATCGAGCCAGAGCACAGTGGCGAATCCGCAAGTAGCCGTGTTTGGTGTCAGTATTGAAAGGCACAAAAATCATTTGTGCTCCCTTCTGGGCCGCGATGCGGACCAACTCCGGGAACTCGATATCGTAGCAGATCAGGATCGCGATCGTGCCGCAGTCGGTATCAAACACTTCGACTTTGTCACCCGGCGTCACGCCCCACCACTTTCGCTCGCTGGGGGTGATGTGCAGTTTGTATTGCTTGCCGAGTGTTCCATCCCGGCGGAAAAGGTAGGAGATATTGAACAGTTCTCCTTCCTCCACAGCGAAGTGAGACCAGCCGATGACGTTAACGTCATACTTCACGGCCATCTCCGTGAAGAAGTCGAG
>JABURQ010000091.1 GCA_014762625.1 Planctomycetaceae bacterium
CCCATCGCGAGGTCTCAGGAATAGCGATGCAAAAGATGCGCCTAAAAGTCAGGCGAGACGCCAGTGGCACCCAAGATTGCTCTTGTACTCAGACTCGTACCAGAGTTAGCGTTCGGGGTTATTCGATTTTGGATTTTGGATTTGGGATTCCGTCGATTCAAAATCGCGATCTTTGGCAATTTGGTATTTGTTAGTCGTCAGTGGTTCGTGGTCAGTTGCCGAGAAGAAACTAGAAACTGGCAATCAGCAACTAGAGAAAGACAAGGAGGTCACATCACTGATATCTGTCTCCTGAATCCTGTTTCCCGACTCCTCGCGTCCCAAACAGTGCACAAAAACAAATCCTGCGCAAGATGTGAAAAATCGGGAAACAACTGGCCGTTTTCCACACGTGTTGATGACTTTATGACTTGAGGTCTTGCGAAAAGCCAAAGTTCTAAATCCTCGGGAGTTTTCCACAAAACAGCAAAATCATTCTCGAACAGGGAAAACACTTTTTCGAGCGACGATTGGCTGTCACTGAGATGGCTCGACAATCGCAGAAGCGTCCGTCACGGTTCACGGAGACTCTGGAGATTCGGCCCGCATCTCGGCATTCTTTTCCTCGAACTGCTGGAGGAAATTGACCATCGCCGGGGGGAGGTAAGAACGTTCGGCCTGGGCGATCAAGGCTTGCGACTTTTGATAATCGCCGTCGAGGTGAGCGAGGATCCCTCGGCCCGCCTGAGCGACCGATTGAGCGTACTTGTCCGAAGGGGGGCGTACCGCAAACTCGTTGATCATTTCTTCCGCTTCCGGCAAACGATCTTCGCGAATCAAACCGATCAGGACCTGCACGCGGGCTTTGTCGCTGTACTCAGGATCGTTGGGAAAATATTTGACCACCGCCTGCCACGCTTCCAGATTGTTGATCTTGGAAGCGACCAGGTATTGCCGGGCGGCTGATTCTTCCTTTTTGATTTGAAACTCATCCTCGCGAGGGGGTGCGGCAAACGGGTCAGGAGTTCGCATCATCCAGCCGATCCCCGCGGAGACCAGCAGGATCGGGATCACTCCTCCCAGCAAGACGGCGACTTTCTTCCCGAGGTCGGGCGGAATCAGCCGTGATTGAGAGTCGGAGAGATCGAGATCGCCGAATTGCAGTTCGGGTGAATCGGGATCCTCTTTGAGGAGCTTGGCAATTTGTCGCAAATCCTTCAGCACCTCGGCCGCATTTTGCGGACGGTCTTCAATTTTTTTGGACATCAGCCGATTCACGATCTCCGTCAATCGGGGCGGCAGATCGGGACGAATCCGGGACAGCGGTTCCGCCTGTTCATTGAGGTGTTTGACGGCAATCGACATCGGAGAGTCGCCGTCGAAGGGAGGACGTCCCGCCAGCATGTGATAACACGTCACGCCGAACGAATACAGGTCGCTCCGCTGATCCACTTTTTTTCCGTGGATCTGTTCGGGCGACATGTAGAGCGGCGTTCCCATGGTCATGCCGACCTGGGTCAGATTGCCCCCCTCGGTTTTGGAGGAGAGTTGAGCGAGCCCGAAATCGGCCACCTTCACTTCCCCTCTGCGGGTCAGCATGATGTTTTCCGGTTTGATGTCGCGATGCACGATCCCGGCTTCCGCCGCCGCCTGCAATGCGGACGCGGTCTGCCGCATCACATGCAACGCGAACTTCACATCGGGAGGTCCTTTTTTCTGCAAGTATTCTTTCAGATTTGGACCTTCGACATACTCCTGAGCGATGTAATGGATACCTTCCTGATCGCCGACCACATAGACCTGAACGATGTTCGGATGGCTCAAGCCTCCGGCGGCCGTCGCTTCCTGCTCGAATCGTTTGATGAGCACCTGATCTTTCTCATCGAGCAAATCGGCGCGCAGCACTTTCACCGCGACCTGGCGTTTGATCGAATTCTGGTCGGCCAGATAAACCTCCGCCATGCCGCCTTTACCGAGACGACGCAAGATCCGGAACTCACCGAGAGTCTGATCGGTCAGGTCCATCGTCAAGCCATGACGTGATGACGACACCTGATGGATGGTTTTGTCGGGGGCAGAATCAGTCATTCCGGTGAGTTCAACATGCGTAACAGGCGAGCAGGGGGGGAACTCCAAGATACGTGACCATAACTATCATACTCAAGCCGTACTCTGGAAGAAACGACGGAATTCGAGGCGCTGATCGTTATAAACGGTCCGACCCCGGACAGATCCGGCAGATTCCCCGGCGAAATTCTTGCAGGCATGGGGCATCCGCGTCATGCTGAAATGACTGTTTGTCGCTCTATCCAGAGGAAAATCATCCATGATCCGCATCCTTTGTTACCTGTCCGTCCTCGGTTTCGTGTCGGCCATTTCGCTCGAAGCCCAGGAAAAACCGATTTATCCTAAGACTTACGTCTTCATCGATCCTGATGAGACCGACGACGATTTCGCTTATCAGGGCGAATACGCCGGACAAGTCGAAGGAGAATCGACGGGGTTGCAGGTGATCGCCCGCGGGGGAGGAGCATTCGAAGCGCGGTTGTTAACGGGAGGTTTGCCGGGAGAGGGATGGGACGGTTCACAGCAATGGCGCATGAACGGTAAGCGGAAGGGGGACACTCTCAAGTTCACTCGCGAAGCGTATCTCGATCGAGGCGACACGAAAGAAAAAACGACCCTGACTTACGTGGTCGATGGAGAGACCGCCAAGGTTCTCTCGAAGGAAGGCAAGACGTTGGGAACGCTGAAAAAAGTCATTCGCAAGAGTCCGACACTCGGCTATCCCGCACCGTGGGGAGCAGTGACGTTATTCGACGGCGACGACCTTTATCAGTTCAAGGACGGACGCATCTCTCCCGAAGGATTGCTGGAAGAGGGCTCGAAAATGCGAGATGTCTTTCTCAAGGATTATTACCAGGATTTCATCCTGCATCTGGAGTTTCGTCTGCCGTACAAACCGTATGCGACCGGTCAGGATCGGGGCAACAGCGGCTGTTATCTGCAACAGCGTTATGAGGTCCAGATTCTCGATTCGTTCGGACTCGATCCGGAATTTAATTACTGCGGCGCGCTGTATCGTTACAAAGCCCCCGACGTCAACATGTGCTTGCCGCCTTTGCAGTGGCAAACCTATGAGATCGAATTCAAAGCAGCCCGATTCGACAAAGCAGGGAAAAAGACCAAAAACGCCGTCATCACGGTCTGGCATAACGGTGTGAAAATCCACGACCACTTTGAACTTGAACGGAAAACGGGAGCCGGAAAACAGGAAAGCCCCGAACACTATGTGACGAAATTCCAGGACCACGGCAATCCGGTCCGCTTCCGCAACATGTGGATTATCGACTTGAACCGACCGATCCCGGCACCAGCCGCTCATCCGGGTTTTGAACCCTGGTCTCCCGAGCAGGTGGTTTCCCAAAACTGAAGAGAGCCGCCTTCAGCTTCCGATCATTCTTTAGTCTCGTCCGATACTTTTTCGGGCGACTCTTTTGAGGAAGAGCTCTTGGAAGCCGCCTCGGAGTTGGCAGCTTTCTCAGTAGTCGCTTCCGTTTTTGGATTGCTGGAAGATTCCGGCTCAGCCGCGAGAAGCTCTTCAATTTTGCGTTCAATTTCGCGAGCGATGGTCGGTCCTGAACCGACTCGTATCAGATGGATCTTACCGTCGCGCCCCACAAGGACCGTCTGGGGGAGCGTAACGACGTGATAATTTCGCTGATACTCACTTTCGGGAGCGGTGATCGCGAGAGGATAGTCGATTTCCTGCTGGCGAGCGTATCTGCCGAGGACTTCCAATTCCTCTTTTTCGGGCACAACACGTTCGACTTCCTTAACAATCTGATCCCGTTTCTCGTCCCAACTGTAGTTATAAAAGCGTGTGATCCCCACCACGACCAATCCGTCGTCGGCGTACTCTTTGTGCCAGCGCGTGAGATCGGGAAAGGCGTCAAGACACGGCACGCACCACACCGACCAGAAGTCGAGCAGCACGACTTTGCCGGCAAAGTCGTCCGCTTTCAACGGATCAGTGTTGAGCCAGGAAATCGCTTCCGGTGGAGTCCAAGATGTCTCCAGAAGTTTGGCATGTCGTTTTCCGTCGATCACCAGTTGATGCAGGAACGGCAAAGATCGTTTCGCAATCATCACTTTTTGCTCGACGACGCGTTCCTCGCTTTGAATACCGTTGATGAACGAGCGGGATTTTTCCAGCAATTCTCCCGCTCGATCGGGATGCGACCGAGAGAGGGCATTGATGGCGGTGAGATGAGCGTCCAGATACGCGGTGAGAATCTCGGGGTTATACGAGAATTTTTTCGCCTTTAACTCCAGGAATGCGAGTTGCCGTTGACGAGCATCTTCGAGTTCCTCTGAGCCGGTTACTTCGCGGAGCGTCACCCGCGACTGCAAAGCATTCGCCAAACGAAGTACGAAATCGGGCGAGTCTGACTTCTCCTCATATTCTTTCTTGGCTTCAACGAGTTCCTCCATGAGGTATCGATCGGCCTCTTCATATTCCTGCTGGCGTATCAGAAAGTCGATCAATCGCAATCGCACATCATGCACAGCCCCAATCAGACGCGGTTCGAGCGTTTCGGATTCTTCGCCGCGTTGCTTCAAGCGAGCCAGGATCTTCTCAAAATTCTCACTCACGCGCTCCTGACGATCGGCAACCTGACCGTAACGGGACAACGCATCCAGGGCATTGGCCATCTGCTGATACAACTCAGGCTCTTCGGAGGTTGACGAGAGATAATAATCGACCAGCTTTTCCATATGATCGAAGGCCGTGGAATGCTCGTCGCGACGCCGATACGCATAGGCAAAGTTCATATGTAACGCATGAATGCGGGACGACTTGGGAAATTCGGCGAGCTGTTTTTCCAGCTCTTGTTCCGCGTCTTCCAGTCGATTCTGCTGCAAGTGAATCTGAACTTCTTTGATCGCAGCGCGCTCCTCCGGCGAAACTTCGGCGCTTTCCGAAGCCGCTCCCCAAACCGGGAAAACCAGGATTCCAATTAAGATCAACAGTGGTCGCATTTCAGTATCGCTCCTTCTGAGCCGCGTAGTTTAGTATGAAATCCTCTGTTCTGGCGATGTCGATTTCGGTCTGGGTCACGAAAATCCGCCAGACTCAGGAAAATCCCGGAAGAATCCACTGCAAAATAACCGCCAAACACGCAAAAGCGTACACGCCCGCCATTAAATCATCAGCCATCACTCCCCAACCTCCGGGCAACAGTTCCAGTCGACGGATCGGCCAGGGCTTGGAAATGTCGAATATGCGAAAGAGAACAAACCCCAGCAGTGCGGATTTCGGCGTCACGGGAATGCAGGCAAACACGATAAAAAACGCCACAATCTCGTCGAAGACCACAGCGCCCGGATCTTTTCGACCGAGAACACGGGCGCCGATCTCACAGATGGGAACCCCCAGAAGAAAGAACACGACTCCAATCACCGCTTGGAAGAGATAGCTCAGGGGGGCGGCTGGCGGCAAGACAAATTGAACGCCTCCAACAAGCACGGGACCCAGCAGGCTTCCAAAAGTTCCCGGAGCTATGGGAATCAGGCCGAGTCCCAAGCCGATCGACAACCAGAATCCGATTTGTTCACGGAAAGAACGTCGTTTCGGGCTTTTCCTGGAAATGAGACCGACCTATCATTCGCGGCTGATTACGGGTTGAGGGTCACGTGTCGGTTGTCTCTCAGCGAGATATATAGACAATAGGTAAGCTTACAAGAGTTCGGCTCGCTGCAAAAGTCGGCGGTCGGACTCTTCCTCAAAGACTTGACGAGCAGCCCCACATCGCCCCTGGGAGAAAAGATGTCCGATAAAAGCGGCCTCAGCAAACTCGAAATCCTCAAAGAGAACAGCCAGCAACTCCGCGGCACCATTGCCGAGGAACTGATAAATGGTGCAGACAACTTCACGGGAGATGCCGTCCAACTGCTGAAACATCATGGGACGTATCAACAGGATGATCGCGACCTGAGAAAAGCCAAAAATCCGGACGGGACTCCCAAAGGAAAGACGTTCATCTGCATGGTGCGGACGCGAATTCCCGGCGGGAAGGTGAACGCCCACGATTTTCTGAAGCACCTCGATCTCTGCGAACAGTATGGCGACGGTACTCTGCGAGTGACCACTCGTCAGGGATTTCAATTACATCACGTCGTTAAATCGAATCTGAGAGAAACGATCCAGGGAATCAATGAAACGCTCTTAACCACGCTCGCTGCCTGCGGCGATGTCGAACGGAATGTCATGTGCTGCCCGGCTCCTCAGAAGAACAACAAAGTCTGGGACCAACTCCAGGAAGACTGCGACAAAGTCGCCGAACACCTCAAGCCGAAAACCACCGCTTACGCCGATATCTGGCTCCGCGATGCGGAAGATTCCGAATCGGGCAGCGGCGAAAAGATCGCCGAGTTCCAACCGGTCGAAGAACCCATTTACGGCGAACGCTATCTTCCACGAAAATTCAAAACCGCGTTCGCCCTACCTGAAGACAACTGCATCGATATTTATACCCAGGATCTTGGTTTTCTGGGCGTTGTCGAAAATGACGAACTGATTGGCTACAACGTCATCGTGGGCGGAGGCATGGGGACGACACCGTCCGTCAAGGACACATTCCCGGCCGCCGGTCAGAAAATGACTTTCGTCCCCCGCGATCAGGTTTGTGCGATTGCCGAAGCCATTGTGAAAGTGCAACGCGATTTCGGAAACCGCGAAAACCGTAAACTCGCTCGAATGAAATATCTGATTTTCGATTGGGGACTTGATAAGTTCAAAGCGAAAGTTGAGGAATATTTCGGCAGTTCGTTGCCCGAGCCTCACGCCGCTGACGTCACCGGAGTCGAAGACCACATGGGGTGGAACGAGCAGGGGGACGGTAATCTCTCTCTCGGCATTAACGTCCAGTGCGGTCGCATCAAGGATGAGGGAACGGCGCGTTACAAAACGGGCATTCGGACGTTGCTCGAGAAATACGGAATGGAGACTCGCCTCACCGCCCGGCAGGGAATCATCCTTTGCGATATCTCACCCCTCGAACAGGGAAACATTAATGCCATCCTCAAAGAGCACGGCATGACTCCGGCGGAAGAACTGACGCTCGTCAATCGCTACTCGATGGCTTGCCCCGCGTTTCCAACTTGCGGACTGGCCATCACGGAATCGGAACGAGCGATTGAAGGAATCCTCGTCGAACTGGAAGCCGAAATGAAACAGCTCGGTCTCCTCGACGAAAAGATTGCCTTGCATATGACCGGTTGCCCGAACGGCTGCGCGCGGCCTTACGTTCCAGACATCGGACTGGTCGGAAAGGCCAAAGACAAATACACCGTCTTCCTCGGAGGAAATGCAGAGGGAACGCGTATTAATTATATCTATCGCGATCTCGTCCCTCGTGAAGAGATTATTTCCACCTTGCGACCGGCTTTGACACGCTACAAGGAAGAAAGACAAGAGGGTGAATCCTTCGGCGATTTCTGCAATCGCCTGGGACAGGAAAACATGCAAGCACATGCGGAAGCGTTCGCATCGTAGTTTCCATTGGTCATCGAAGCAGCAAGATGCATTCGCGCACTTAGAGGCGTGAAGGCATGGATGAACAGAGTTTTCATACACGAATAATTCTGTCTTTTGTCTGCGTACGCAAAGTATTTTTCAAAAACCGAAATTTATTAACTCTCGTGAAGCTCTGGGATTAGCACGTCTTTTTTCTCTCGTTGGTCCATCGTTGGGGAAAAAACCGCTTGAAGTTTGAACGAGGAAGATCTAGCGTCAGATCATCTAGTTAATCATCAATATCTCGTCGTCTGCTCTGTATTGCCCATCGACCGTCTATTCTGACGAGGCAGAGCCACTCTTGTCATAACCCCATTAGCGGGTTTTGAGTGTCTGACGAATTCGAGAAACCATAAATCAATCCAACCATTTCATACTCGAAGCGCGAATTTCGTGTGCTTCCCGATGAGCGTTCGCTCGGGATCTTTTTCCAGATCACCAGCGATTAATTGTTTTTTATCGGTTTTTTAGGAGATCATGATGAAAAGAGACTCGAAAATGCGCGGGTTCACGTTGATTGAACTGCTCGTCGTCATTGCCATTATTGCCGTTTTGGTCGCACTTCTGCTGCCGGCCGTCCAGCAAGCGCGCGAAGCCGCACGACGCAGCAGTTGTAAGAACAATCTCAAACAGATCGGACTCGCACTGCACAACTATCACGACACGTTCAAATCTTTCCCAGCCGGTGCGATTCCTGCCTACCAACCGAATGGTAATTACATTGGAAGCGAGGAACATTACGGCTGGCCGGCCTTGATCTTGCCTTATATGGATCAGGCACCGTTGTATAATAACCTGAATATCAGCTCGATCGGCTTGGCCGACTACGTCAGACTCAACAGTTTAGTTGACAATGGACCTCAACTAACCCAAATCTTTATTCCATTACCCGCCTATCAGTGTCCGTCGGACACCACGGGACCTCGCCTCAAGGCGGGAATGAGACGGCAACACTTCAACGGAAACACGTTTCCAGGTGGCGGCCAATTCCGCCCTCCCACAAACAACTATATTGGTGTTTGTGGATACAAGGACATCAATCGCCCCAACAATTACCGAGCGAGAGCTAATACCGGAGCGCTCTTCAATGGTTCCAGCGTGAGGTTCCGCGATATGACCGATGGGTCATCGAATGTTTTCATGGTGGGAGAGCGGGACGAACGCTGCGGAGCAGGTAGCTGGATTGGCAACCGGAACCCTGGAGGAGGAGGGACTCACGGTGCCGACTACGTTTTGGGCCGGGTTTCCGTACCTCTGAACGATCCCGTCAACGGTGGCAATCAAAGATGCACTGATGGATTCAGCAGCAAACACACAGGAGGAGGACATTTCCTGATGGGCGATGGTGCCGTCAAATTCATCAGTGAGAATATTGATTTTCGAAATAAGACGAATACGAGAGCTGGGTGGAATGCCAACCAGAACAATAACGGTCAAACCAACCAATCGATTAATCAGTCAGAATACAACCAAATGGGCGTATATCAGATACTGGGACAAGTCGGGACGGGCGTTCCAACCTCAGTTCCTTGATGAATCATCACATTTAAAAAGAGACTGTTTTAGAACCCGGTTCGTATTTCTACGGACCGGGTATTTTTTTGCTCACAGCAACCCACGACTTTCTGATGAACCAAAAAATTGCTATCTCGCTTTGATTCAACATTCCCTATCTCAAAACCGCGACACTTGGAATTTTTGACGTAAATGTCCCCCCACCGCTCAGCTCACACACACACCTCAGAGCATAAGCCCCAATTATGAAATACTTTACGACCATCTGGTAATAGCGATTGTTTTGTAATACAAAGTATGGTTGTTTAACTGATCCCTTACCGATACAGTAAGGTATGGCCCAGCGCAAGGTCATTTGAGAATTTCTGGTATTTCACCGTCAGTTCTGGCTGCTCGGAATTCTCAACCCGATCGATTTAAATTTGCCGCATCCGCGTCGATTTTTTCATAGATCATTCACATTTCATTTTTCTAACTCACATCCCCTGGTTGATTACACCGTGTTCTATTTCACGGTTTACATCTCTCCGTTTGAGAATTTCATTCTCATATTTACATTTTTTGGTCTTTCACACGAGGATTATCATGAAGACACACACACCGAGAAAAGGATTTACGCTGATTGAACTACTGGTGGTGATCGCCATCATCGCCGTGCTGGTCGCATTGTTGTTGCCGGCCGTTCAACAGGCACGCGAGGCGGCGCGACGCAGTTCCTGCAAAAACAATCTGAAACAGATTGGATTGGCTCTGCACAACTACCACGATACGTATTTCACATTCCCGATGGGCGGCATGGCGGCGACCTTTAATCCCAGTAACGGCAACGCCAATAACCAGGAAGGTTGGGGATGGCCGGCCATGATTCTGCCGTTCATGGATCAAGCGCCGCTCTACAACAATCTTAATATCAGTGGTATCTCGTTAATGCAGGCCATTACGAACATCGATGCTGCTGGTGGAGACTCCGCGCTCAATCAGGCTTTTCCTCCCTTGCCCGCTTATATGTGTCCGAGTGATACGACCGGACCGCGCTTGCAGCCCGGAATGCGTCGACAACATTTCAACGGAGTTCTCGGCAGAAACAGTTGGAGACCTCCCACCCTCAATTATCCCGGCAGCTGCGGTTTGGCGGATGTCAACCATGGTATGAACGGTGGTCATCGAGGCAATAACGGCGTACTCACAAACATTCGTGCGTATAAGATGCGCGATATTACGGATGGTACTTCCAACACCTTCATGGTTGGCGAACGTGCCAAGCGTTGTGGTGCCGGATCCTGGATTGGAAATCGTCGTCCTCGAGGAGAGGGAACTCATGGAGCCGACTACGTGTTGGCGCGTGTTTTTCAGCCTCTAAATCTGGCGGCGAATGGAGGAGAAGATAATTGTACGGACGGTTTCAGCAGTCCACATACGGGAGGCGCTCATTTTGTCCTCGCAGATGGATCAGTCACATTCATCAGCGAAAACATTGATTTTCGAAGTCCGACCTCGATTGACAACTCAAACGATCAAGGAAACCGTCCGATTAACTTGACGAATGCCGAATTAACGTCGCTCGGTGTTTACCAGCGACTTGGTCTACGTGACGATGGACAACCAATCGGTAATCGGTAATTCTCGATTTCCGCACTTTGAGTTCGTGCCAACCGTTTCACCGGATATCCGGTGGAACGGTTTTTTATACTTGGTTCAGCTCATTTTTTTCATGATGATTGATAGCGATCTGATCATGAGAGACCACACAATCTGATACCTACTTTTTCACCCGCGTTTCTTTGAGAGTCTCTTTTCTGAGAGCGCTTTTCTTGGAGAGAAAACACCATGCCACATTTTAAATTCAATGTCTTCGTATGCCTGCTAACCTTCGTCATGTTCGGTTGCGGAGGTGGAAGTTCTGACGCTCCCGACATGGGTGAAGTGAGCGGTACCATCACCGTCGACGGCAAACCGGGAGCGGGCTTAATGGTCACGTTCCAACCTGAAAGCGGTCGGCCTTCGATTGGGACAACAGACGACTCCGGTTATTACGAACTCGATTACACGGCCGATCTCAAAGGGGCTAAGATTGGTAAAGGATTTATCACCATCGTCACTCCCGCAGATGAGGGAGAAGGATATAGCGAGGGTGACGAAGAAGGTGGTGAAGGATACGCGGAATCAACTGATCCCATTCCCGCCAAATACAATGCAGAAGCCGCCTCGAACCCGGAAATGCAGGTCGAAATCAAAGCCGAGGGAAACACCTTCGATTACAAGATCAGCACAACGGAATAACCGAACCCCTTTAACGATTATTCGATACCTTCAAGGGTCGTGGTCTCATCCAGCTTCAGCTCATGCTGTTTCGGTTGGAATTCCATCACGCGAGCCACGGCTCTTTTGAAGGCGTCGCCGGGACGCTTTTGTCGCCAGATGGTTGAGTACCGGTCGCGGAGAGACCGCAGCCGGTACTTATCCTGTTTCTGACTGTAAGTAATCATGTCGGCTCGGGCGTGGAACTTCTCGCCGTCCTGACCTTCGAGTTTCACGTTCCCCGAGGCCCGAAACTCCATCCACGATTCATCGGTTTGGGGATCGGCGGTCGCGGCGACGTCGAGTACTTCGCTCCGCATCCAACCGCCGCCGTCAGGGAGTTCGTGTCGGCTGATTTTGATTCCGGGGCGATCGACCGGACCGAACACCAGATTCGCTCCGTGATTGAATGACGTGATCTGCTGGTCGAGATAACCGTCCATATCTCCGTCAAAATCAATCTCTAGATATTCCCAACCCTCCTTTTTATCCGGTTTGTTTTCTTCGCTCGTCTGGGAAGGGAGCTCCCCGAATCCGTAAGACGAATTTCCCGGCACTCTCCACACGGCAAAAATACCGGGGCCGGTGATGCGTGTTTTCTGGGTAGTTTGATCGTAGACCAATTTGCTGAATTCGCCCTGACGAACCTCGATCAGTTCGCCATCCTCATACTCTTCATTATCGACTTTCACGCCATATAAGCATTCCAGATGCGTGATTTTGGGCTGTTCTTCGGACGCAGATTCCTGAGGAGAGGCGGCGTTCTTGAAATCGATTTTCTGATCGAGTCGAACCACCATCTCCTGACATTCGATACTGCTTTTGCCGAGTTGCGTCCGCACGCTGTCAAAAAATCGGGCTTCGCGTCCGTTGAATTCCATCTTCTCGGTCCACCACACTTTGAGCAATTCAGGTTGCTCCAGCGGATTGCCCTGAAAATCGGTTTGGACGAGATGCATCATCACCCCCGGTCCCGTCACCCAGGCTTTGTTGGACGATCGATCCAGATTCAACAAGTTGCCCGCGAGGCTCATATTTTGGTCGGAAATCTTGGCAGGGCTGCCAAACACATGCACGATCTGATTTTCGTTGCCCGCATCCCGATTCCGCATTTCCAGTCGATCGCCAATCATCTCCAGAGGAGCCGAACCATCGGTCTGAGGTTGCTGAACTTTGACCTTCCCGGTCGTGACGACCCCACCCACATACGATTCCTGTTGTTCGTCACCGAGATAAAACAGAACCTGAATCAGATCTGCCCAGGCATAAAACGGTTGCTGCACGGAACGCTGATCGGCTGCGGGCAATCGTCGTGCGGAGGCGCTGCGCTGAAAGCTGGTTCGCTGAAGAAGTTGTTCGGGCGGCGGAGAGCTCGGCTTGTTGCTCGTGACCACATTTTGCCGCTGCTGCAACCAGGCTCCCTGTCGCGGGACGGGCGCTGTTTGGTTGAGTTGTTCAAACCAGATTTCCAACCGATTCGTCGTCCCCTTCAAAGTCGGGTGAGACATCCGCACGTTTCCCAACGCCAGCAGATTCTGAGGCGTCATGCCGTCGCCGCGCCAACCGTCGTCGCCGGTCGACGCGGACCGGGGCTCGGCTTTGTCCGACTCGTTTTGAGTCACCCACAGCTTGATGTGATCGGCGGCCAGACCGAACTGATCGACGGGACGGGTCACGATCGCCCGTTCGTCGAGTTCGATGAGGTAAACATTCTCATTCCCCGACGGAGTCACTCGTAGTTGTTTCAACCAACTGGTTCGAAGCTCGAGTTCACGGGTCTCGTCGTCGTAATAGAATAATTCGCCCGGTCCGTCGCAGACGACCGAAGAGAGATCTCCCGCTTCATCGTGCTGCATTACCATCATCGGCGAATAGATTTTGGTGTCGTTCTGCGTCACGATCACATTGTCGGCAGGATCTCTGAGAGTGGCCACGCGAGTGATCTGGTTGTAGTGGAACGAATCCATCTCGGCATCAACGCCGTGTCCTTCGGAAACAAACGTCACGCGTCGTCCGACCGCGGCAGCATCAATTTCGGTCAACACCAATCCTTTCTGAATGCCTTGAAACTCTTCGTCATCCGATTCGTCCGCGGCCTCCTGAGCGACCGCCGGTTCTTCAGGCACGAAGATCAGCTTCAGGATGTCACAATTCAACGCGTCTGGTTGAAGCGTCTCGGCACCGGAAAATCCGTGCGGTGCCACGACACTCACTCGATCGCGAAACGTCGCCACATTCAATCGGGGATCAAAGACCAACCCGCCGTCACAATTCACCACCAGCTTGTCCACGCTCGGAGTTTCCCCCTGCATCTCGCCGGGAGAGACGTCCAGATTCACTTTGCCACGAAACGTGATCAGCTTGATTCCCGAGACCGCGAATTCTTCATTGGTCATCCGCGTTCGATCGATCATCACATCCAACCGGATCCCGTCCGCTCGTCCTCGATGTCCTCCATATTGAAACTCGACCATTTCGTCGCTGTAGATACTGCGGCTATCTTCCGAATATCCGAAGTTCCGGCCATTAATGACCAAGCCGTCTGGTCCCGTAATTCGAACCTTGCCTATCAACGCGCCTTCGATAGGACGGCCCGTCTCGGGGTTCTGGGGGGAAAAGGCTTTCGAGAATCGAATGCGAGCGGATTCCGCCTGCATGGTCACAGGTCGATCGGAATCCCCCTCCATAATCATCGCAAACGGAGTAAATTCGATTGCGTTATCAGGATCGTCAGGATGATAGGGACGATGGACCCAATCGTTGTAGTAAAGATGCGACCGGCTCTTGCGCACGTAATATCGGGATTCCAACTCCCAGGGACTGGTATCGGGAGTGATCAGATAACTCTTTACCAGTTCGCGGGAAACCGCGGGCGCTTCGGGAGCGGGAACGGAATGCGTCGGCTGATAACCGAGAGTCTGCACCCCGATCAGAGAATTCATCGTCAGCGCATAAAGCATGTACAGACCAAAGAGGCCCGAGACGACGGAAATTGTCAGGACGCTGCGTGAATTCACGATGAACCCGAATGAACAGAAATAATCTGGTAGTGAAGGAGAAAGTTAGTAGTGGAGGGGGAAGTTAGTCGTCTTTATCCTGGGGCATAAGCCCGATGACGTCGGTAATATCGATCAAACCGATCGGTTTGTGATCGGCGTCGATGACGGGAAGTTCGCTCACTTTCTTAACGGTTAAGATCTCGACAACATCCTGCAACAGCGCTTCGGGATGAACGGTGATCGGCTGACGCGTCATCACGGTCGAAATGGAGTCGTCGAGAGGCGGGGTTTCATGCTGGCTGATGAGGCGAGCGAGGTCGCTGTCTGTGAATAATCCCGACAGTCGTCCGGCTTCGTCGATCAGCATCACCGCGCCAGTTCGTCGACCGCGACCGCGAACGTCGCTGAAGACTTGTCGGATCGTGTCGGTCTCCGGAGCAATGCGCACTTCGTCGAGATTTCTCATTGACTCCCGAACGGTGCGTAACTGTTGCCCGAGACTCCCTCCCGGATGGAATTGGGCGAACTGTCGAGGAGAGAACGCTCGACGCTGACTCAACACAATCGCCAGCGCATCTCCCACGGCGAGCATGACGGAGGTACTCACGGTGGGCGCCAAGCCATGGGGATCCGCTTCCCGTTGTCGACCGATGGAAATGACGACATCGGCTTGCTGCCCCAGGGTGCTCTGATCTCCGCTGGTAATGGCCACAAGAGGGACGTTCATTTTTTGAAGGAACGGCAGCAATCGACAAACCTCTTCCGTCTCTCCGCTATGAGAGAGTGCCAGGACAACATCCTCTTCATGAATGCATCCGAGATCGCCGTGAACCGCCTCCGCAGGGTGTAACAAAAACGATCGCGTTCCGGTCGAAGAAAGTGTCGCCGCCAACTTGCGACCGATGAGCCCCGCTTTTCCCATCCCCGTTACAATGACACTACCGCGGCATTTTTCGATCAATTCAACCGCATCGCAGAACGCCCCGTCGAGCGTTTCCGACATCTTCAGCAGCGCATTCGCTTCGACGCGAATAATTTCGCGACCCGTTCGGAGTTGCTCGATGGATGAGTTTAGCGCACCGTAGGAGCGTGCCGGTAGATTCATGACGTCGTCATCCTTGACCGTTCGTCAGTCCTGACTGGAATAGGTGGGGCGGAAGTATAGATGTGATTGCAATTTTCGTCAATCCGAACACTCTCGCCGCGAAGAGCGTAAACTGTTAATTCCAAACAGGATAGAAAAACTGAAAGCTGCGATTATGGAAACCTGGGGCGTCATTTCAGATACTCACGGCCTGTTAAGACCCGAAGCCGTGGAAAAACTCGCCGGAGTCTCGCGAATTCTGCATGCGGGAGATGTCGGTGACGCTCGCATTCTGGACGAACTCCAGACGATTGCTCCGGTCACCGCCGTCAGGGGAAATGTCGATCATCACGACCGCGTGGCGGAACTTCCGCTTCATGAAGCGATCGAATTCGGCGAGCACCTTATTTACCTGACGCACATCCGCGAGGAAATTGACCTCGACCCGGAAGTTGCGGGAATGTCGATGGTCATCTTCGGGCACACACATTCCCCCGTGATCGAGGCGCGGGGGAAGGTGACATGGTTCAATCCCGGCTCGATCGGCCCCCGTCGATTCCAACTTCCTGTCTCATTGGGACTTCTGACTTTACAGGACGACGGATCGCTGGCTCCCGAATTGATCGAACTGGATGTCTGATCTTCAATTCACACGAACTGGGCGAGCTGATCGATGACGCTGAAAACATTTTTGTTTGATCTGGGAAATGTGCTCCTCTATTTCTCGCACGAGAAAATGTGCGAGCAAGTGGGAGCGCTCTGCGGGAAAAGCGGGGCCGAAATACGCGAACTAATGCTTCAAAACCAGAAAATACTCGATATCGATCGCGGAACGCTATCCAACGATGAAATGCAGGCCTGGCTCGAAGCGGAAACGGCGACCACCTTCGATCGAGAGGAACTGTTGATCGCTCTGTCTGATATTTTCGTCCCGAACACCCCCCTGATCGCGCTGCTTGACGAGTTGAAGTCGCGAGGGTTCCGACTGGTTCTACTCTCCAACACCAACGCCTTTCATATCGAATTTGTCCGCCGGAATTTCGATGTGTTGGAGAAATTCGATCATTTGACCCTCTCGTTTGAGGTCGGTGCCGTCAAACCGGATGCCGCCATCTACCAGGCAGCCTGCCGGGCGATCGACTGCGCGCCGGAGGAATGCTTCTATACGGATGACATTCCGGAATACGTGGAAGCCGCCCGCGGTCATGGTTTATCGGCAGGCGTGTTTACCTCCACCGAAAGTTTCGTCCATCAGGTGAAAGAACATGGACCGGACCTTTCGGATTTGTTGTAAACTCGCTCTACGCCAAGAGATCTGCTCGTACAAAATTCACAAATTCCGGACTTGGAAGTGACGACGAAAATTCAGGCTTGAGAGAATTTGATGCCAAGCCGGAAAAGATTTCATGAATTAGGGTTACGTCATATCGCTACTGCTTGAATCCTGTCAAAATCCGACCTACAGTGGCGTCAAATTCAGGAGCCGACCTCTCAGGATGAAAATCGGTCCCAACAAGATCAAACGGCTCGGATGCTGGTGGCGTACGATTCTCTACGGAAGATTCTTTGTACGCTTGGATTTATCGATCATTCGACGTGGAGACTGCTCACCGCGAGAGGTTTCCCGATTCCATTAATTTACAGCGGGAATATGCGATGTCTGAGAACGCCGTCATTGAAATTCGCAATCTGACCAAAATTTACCGTGACTTCTGGGGCCGGCCCAAAGTGCGTGCGGTGAATTCCCTCAGCCTCGATGTGAATAAAGGGGAAGTGTTCGGCCTGTTGGGGCCGAACGGTTCGGGCAAAACCACCACCATCAAAATGTTACTCGGTCTGCTGTTTCCGACCGAAGGTGACATTCGCATTCTCGGCAAACCGGCGACCGACGTCGCGAAGAACGAGAGCATCGGCTATCTGCCGGAAGAATCGTATCTGTATCGATTTCTGAACGCGGAAGAGACCCTCGACTTTTACGGTCGTCTGTTCTCGATGAGCCCCGCCGAACGCAAGCAACGCGCCGATGAGCTGATCAAAATGGTCGGTCTGGACAAAGCCCGTCGCCGCCAACTGAAAGAGTACTCCAAAGGGATGACTCGACGTATCGGCCTGGCGCAAGCGTTGATCAACAATCCGCAACTGGTACTGCTCGACGAACCGACTTCGGGACTCGACCCGATCGGAACCCGAGAAATGAAAGACCTGATCCTGAAGCTCAAAGATGAAGGAAAAACGGTCGTGATGTGCAGCCACCTGCTCGCCGACGTGCAGGATGTTTGCGACCGCATTGCTATTCTCTACAACGGCGAACTGAAGCAATTGGGAATGGTAGAAGAACTACTCGCGTCGCAGGATAAAACTCAAATCGTTTCCTCGACCTTAAGTGACGAAGCGATCGAAGAGATCAAACAGGTCATCGCCAAACATCACGGCAACCTGCAGGAAATTTCGAGCCCGACCACGAGCCTCGAAGAACTGTTCCTGCAAACGGTCGCTGAAAGTCAGGCCCGACCAGGTCAACGTTTCGTCTCCGAGTCGGAACAAAAGACCGCGGAGTCGAAATCCTGACGGCCCTGGTTGCGAAACCTCGGCGTTGAGTTTTCGCAGGACGATTGATCCCCATTTCCAACACCCCAGCTTTGTGACACCCGGATCGAAACCATGAACTTCGATGCAAAACCGATGAACATTCCCGAGGCGCTCTCCACTTGGGGGCTCGTCTTTGGAAGTATATTGGTGGCCTCGCTCGCCATCGGATTTATTCTGGCGCTCGTGCTCGGAGGCAAACGAGGCATTCCTCGGTTTTTCGAAAATCTCGGTGAAGGACTGACCGACCTGATTCGAATGTCGCCCAAGCGAGTAGGAGCCATCGCCAACCTGACTCTCAAAGAAGCGATTCGCCGGAAAGCGTTGCTGGTGTTCGTGGTGTTCGCGGTACTGTTTATGTTCGGAGGTTGGTTTCTCTCCAATACGAACTCCCGTGAAGAACTCCAGCTCTCCGTCTACGTGAGCTTCGTTTTGACGTCCATCGGTTGGTTGATTTTCCCAGTCGCACTGATTCTTGCTTGCTGGGGCCTTCCCGAAGATATTCGCCTGCGATCACTCCATACCGTGGTCACCAAGCCGGTTCGACGCAGCGAAATCGTACTTGGTCGCATTCTCGGATTCGTAGGAGTCGGCACGTTTGTCGTCGGGATCATGTCAGTCCTCGGCTATGTCTGGATCATTCGCCAGGTCCCCGAAAACGTAAAATCCCGTTTGATCGCCCGCGTTCCCGTGTACGGCAGTCTGGATTTTCGAGACCGCCAGGGAGAAGAAGCAGAGTCGGGAGTCAACACCGGAGACATCAACCCCTACCGCAGCTACATCGAAGGGGCCTCCAAGGCGCGGGCAAAATGGACCTTCGATGGTCTCTCGCCGTCCGACCTGCAAATCGATCCGGAGACCGGTAAACCGGCCCTGCTCGTCGAAAACAGTTTTCAGGCTTTTCGAACGCACAAAGGCGTGATCGACGAAGTTCTCCACGGTCAATACACACTCGTCAATCCCGAGACCGATCTGCGCGTTTCGCTGCCGCAATTCCCGGTCTATGAGTTCCGCCAGAACCTTGCCTGGATCCCCGAAGAACTCGAATATTACAACGAAGAGACGCAGCAAACGGAAACCAGAAATCTCTTCGATGACTTGGTTGTGGACGGGAAACTTGCCGTGGAAGCCCGTTGCGTGGATGTGGGCCAGTTTCTCGGCATGGCACGTCCCGACCTGTTTATCCGGCTTCCCGATCGTCCGTTTGCCAGCTCCTATTTCAAATCGGTGTTCGGCATCTGGATGATGATGGTGTTGATTGTGGTCCTCGGTGTGACGGCGAGTACGTTCGTCAAAGGACCCGTCGCCACGATTTTGCTCTTCACCCTGATTCTGGTCGGTACGGGATTCAATCAGTTCATGAACGATATTCTCTCGGGCGAGGTTCGGGGGGCGGGCTTGATCGAATCCGGAATCCGCATCTTGAATCACGGGAATCCAATCGTCGAAAAACCGGACAGTCTGGAAGAATCTGTGGCCGTCCAGAATGTCGACCAGGTCTTCACCGGTCTGCTGTGGGGAATTTCTCATGTGATTCCCAACTTCAACATCTTCAGCTTCAAGGCGTACACGGCGAACGGATTTGACGTTCCGATGATGGCGGCCGTGATGCCGGCGGTCTTTATGGTTCTTGGATTTTTCATACCGTGTTTGATTCTCGGTTACTACAGTCTGAAATTACGGGAGCTCGAAGCCAAATGAGCCAACTCGATTCCAAATCACGCAAACTTGTATACTTCGCGGCGATCGTGGTTCTCTCGATCCCGATCATCTTCCTCGGGATGCCTTCGACCGGTTCCGTCGGAAGCGGCGGCAAGCTCGCGCAACTGCGCACCGAATACGATCTCGGCGAAGCGACGCTCGGTAAGGTCGATCCCTCCTCCGCCACCATGAACCTGGTTCTGTTGGGGATGCGCGGTGTCGCTTCCAGCATGTTGTGGCGTCAGCGTATCGAGCAACAGGAAAACAAAGACTGGGCCGGGATGCGGGCGACCACCGAATCGATCATCATGTTGCAGCCTCACTTCCTGGAAGTGTGGAGGTTTCAGGGCTGGAACCTGGCGTTTAACGTCTCCGCCGAATGGGACGATGTACGAGACCGCTACTACTGGGTCAAAGAGGGGGCCAAGTTTTACAAACAGGGGACCGAACGAAACTCGAAATTCCCGGAACTCTTCTGGGATACCGCCCGCGTCATCGGCAGCAAAATCGGGAATGCAGACGAAAAGAAATACTTCCGTCGCTACTTCAAGTCAGATCCCGACATCGAAAAATTTGACGGTGGTGCCGATCCTGAACTGAATCCTGACGGCATCGATAATTACCTGGTCGCTCAAGGCTGGTACACCGATGCCAATCGCGTCGAGGACGAACCCGGAATCGATCAGCACATCCTGATGCGGATGATCTTCCGATCCTATCCCGCTCGTTCGCAATTCGATTACGCCCAGGCACTCCAGCGAGAAGGAGAATTCACCGAAGAAGGACACGCCGCCTGGGAAAAAGCCTACGAGATGTGGACCAAGGAATTCGGTCGCGAAATATTCATCACTCCCGTGGGTGGTATTCGGCTGGAGTTCACGGACGCCGATCTCGAAGAATTGGCCGAAGAGGACGACGTCTCCGTCGAACAAAAGCAGTATTGGACGAACAAGTACCAGGAAAACGTCAACTACCGCTACTGGCGATTGCTGGCCTCGGCGGAATCCGAAGAAGCAGCTCGCGATGCTCACCGAAACATCTATGACGGCAAACAACGCTACCGCGAGCAGAAATTCCAGCAGTCGGAAGAAGACAAGGAAGCCGGCAGAGGTCCCGAGACCTGGGGGGCGTTGGAATTCTTCGAACTCGGCATGAAGCAACTCGATACGCTGCTTCGTGATTACCCCGAACTCGCCAACGAAGTGGCCGCCATCGAAGAAGCGATGCTGGCAGTTCTCTACTGGCGTAATATCTACGAACTGCGCGGAGAACCGATTCCCGAATCATTTCCGCTCCAACAGATCTGGGATAACAATCAAGGTTATCTTCCCGAAATTCAACTTCAGTTCCAGCGAGAAAATACCTACACGCTCGACTAGAGCGTGTAGCGTTTGAGCAATTCGCGGTCTCTCACCATCGAAAGAGACCCGCGGTTGCTTCCGTCGATTCAGCGTGGAAGTCCAACCTCACCGCCACCGGAAAAAGAGGTCTCTGGACGGGAATAAAGCCTGCCGGTCGAAGGACCGTGTGGATGCTTCATATCAGCGTTTCTGCATGTTGACATTCCCGTCTGCGTGTGGATAGACTCATTGTTTCTACGGACACGACCTACTCCTACGCAACTGAAACACCTGCGATCGAAGCGAGGTCGCCAGCATCTTTGAGCGACTGAAAATATCGACGGGAATTCATTGATCGGCAAACAGAAAATCAATATAGGATGAACATCGGCAATCTGCGTGCCTGCTTGACGACTCTCACCTGCTTTTTCGGGATTCTGACCCCCCAACTTTGCGAAGCCGCCTCGGAGGGTCTGCAACCCGACTCCGGCTCTGTCATGATGGGATGGGGGTTCTGTATCTGCGGTGCGTTAACCGCTCTAGTTTTCGCCTTTTTCTTCTTCCGCTGGATGACGGAGCAGGACGAAGGTGATGAGAACATGATCCGCATCGCGGAGAATGTGCGCGCCGGTGCTAGGGCTTACCTGAATCGCCAATACAAAGTCGTGGTGCTCTTCTTCATCATCACGGCGCTCATTCTGGGGATGGTGGCCTTTATCGCCGAGGCCCAGTCGCATTGGGTTCCTTTTGCGTTTATCACGGGCGGACTGTTCTCCGGACTGGCCGGCTGGTTCGGCATGCGAACCGCGACACTCGCCAGCGCGCGAACCGCCGCTGCCGCCAAGATCTCATTGAATGACGGTTTGAAGGTGGCATTCCGGTCGGGTGCCGTCATGGGACTGGTGGTCGTCGGACTGGCCCTGCTCGATATCTGCTTGTGGTTTGCCGTCTTGTATTGGCTGGTCGATATGTCGTTGACCGAAATTACCGTCACCATGCTCTGCTTCGGAATGGGAGCCAGCGCCCAGGCGTTATTCGCCCGTGTCGGAGGCGGTATCTTCACGAAAGCGGCCGATGTCGGAGCCGACTTAGTGGGGAAAGTCGAAGCCGGGATTCCGGAAGACGATCCGCGAAATCCAGCGACCATCGCCGATAACGTCGGCGATAACGTGGGCGATGTCGCCGGGATGGGAGCCGACCTCTACGAATCGTATGCCGGTTCGATCCTGGCATCGGCCGCGCTTGGTGTGGCCGCCTACCAGGGCTTCCCGAAAATGCAAATGTTGATGCTGATGTTACCGATGATGGTCGCCGCGGCGGGTATTTTCGTTTCCATCGGCGGTATTTTCCTCGTCAAAACCAAAGAGAACGCCGATCAGAAATCTCTCCTGGGATCCCTCGCCTGGGGCGTCAATACGAGTAGCGTCGGAGTCGTAATCCTCTCGGCGGCACTGGTCTATTTTGTTCTGGTCATGCCTTCGCAGGCCACGGAACTGGCCACCGCCCTTCAAGAAACTACCTTACCTTCCGGGTTTGGACTGTTTGGTGTGTTTGGTTCCATCGTGACCGGATTGATTGCCGGAATTGTGATCGGTCAGTGGACCGAATACTCCACCAGCGATCATTATTCACCCACGAGACACATCGCCGATCAGGGAAACACGGGCCCCGCCACCGTCATCATCGCGGGAATCTCGGAAGGGTTTTTATCCGTCTGGGTTCCGATCGTCGTCATCGGGATCTCGATCCTCCTGGCATTCGGTTTCAGCACCGGCTTCGTCTACGACGACGATCAGTTGTTTGCGATGGGATTATATGGCGTCGCTATCGCCGCCGTCGGAATGCTGAGCACTCTGGGAATCACACTCGCCACCGATGCTTACGGACCGATTGCCGACAACGCAGGCGGAAACGCCGAAATGAGTGGGCAGGATCCAAAAGTCCGCGAACGGACCGATGCCCTCGACAGCCTCGGAAACACCACCGCCGCCACCGGAAAAGGATTCGCCATCGGATCGGCGGCATTGACGGCGTTGGCGCTCCTGGCGGCGTATGTCGAAGAGGTGAGGCTGGGATTCACTCACTGGGTCGAAACCATCGACGATAAAGTCGCGGTCTCCGAAATTCCGGAAGACGCGACCTTATACAAAGTCGCCCCCAGGGTCTTTGCGATGAAGAACTCTGAAGATAGCCACGCGGAGGCATACTTACTATTTCCGAAAATCGGCAATCTTGTTTCCGAATCGTACGACATTCTAAAGTCCACAGAACCTGAAAATATGACCGAGAGCGTCAATCTCTCCGCTCTCATTGCGGAAGGTCTGGTCGTCAAAAACAAAGAAGCCACGATCCCCGACTTCGCACGCTATTACAACGTCACCCTGATCAACCCAAAGGTTCTCGTGGGATTGTTCATGGGGGTCATGTTGGCGTTCGTCTTCTGCGCTTTGACCATGAAGGCGGTGGGTAATGCCGCCGGATCGATGGTGGAGGAAGTCCGTCGGCAATTCCGGGAGATTCCCGGAATTATGGAAGGAACGGGCGAACCCGATTACGCATCTTGTGTCGCTATCAGCACTTCGGCCGCTTTGAAAGAAATGGTTCTCCCCTCGTTACTGGGGCTCGTGGTTCCGATTCTGGTCGGATTGGTACTGGGAGTGGGAGGAGTGATCGGCATGCTGGCCGGTGGTCTGACCTCCGGATTCGCGGTCGCTATCATGATGGCCAACTCCGGCGGTGCCTGGGATAATGCCAAGAAATACATCGAATCGGGCGCTCATGGAGGAAAAGGAACGGTGGCCCATGCCGCAACAGTCGTCGGCGATACCGTCGGAGACCCCTTCAAGGATACGAGCGGGCCGAGCTTGAATATCCTCATCAAACTCATGAGTATGGTATCTGTGGTGTTTGCCGGCATGGTTGTTCGGTACGCCTTCACATTTTTCTGATCTTTCATCAGACACATCGGGGTGACCGTGATGTGTCGGCCCGATAACAACGAGTGAATACCAAAATCTCTGAAACACAAGATGATCTGTTGCTTCGCGCGTGCGAAGTCGCCCGCATCGCCGATGATTTACGCGCTCAAGACGTCAAGGTCCTCGATCTGCGCGGATTGACGTCGGTCTGCGATTTCTTTGTGATTGCCACCGGTGCCTCACCACGACAGATGCGCGCGGTCGTTGAAGAAGTCAACAAACAGTTCAAAAGCGACAACTGGCCCTTCCGTCAAGTGGAAGGCTCCCAGAACGATCAGTGGATTCTGGCCGACTTCGGCGACTTGATTCTGCATCTGTTTCAGCCGGAAGCGCGAGAGCTGTACGATTTGGAAGGACTCTGGGCGGATGCCGGCTCCGTAGACTGGCACGAGATCCTGGGAATCGAGAAAGATCGCGGATTATAAAACCGCACCGCCGAGATTGCTTCAGAGACGTCGGGCACCCACCGACAGTCTCGTTTACGGGAACCCGCGATGAATGTACTGAAAGAACTCCGTCACCGCACCGCGAAAGCTTTGGCCCCGCTGGTAGACGACCCCCAACCTTTCGCCGCGATGGTTAAACCGGCGCAAGATGCTCAATTCGGCGATTACCAGGCCAATTGTGCGATGCCGTTAGCCGGAAAACTGAAACAGAAACCTCGTGAGATCGCCGAACAGATTGTCGCGAACCTGGAAGTCGACGATTTATGCGAACCGCCCGAAATTGCCGGTCCCGGTTTCATCAATTTCAAATTGAAAGACGACTGGATCGCGTCGCAGGGCCAGGCACTCCTCAACGACGAACGACTCGGCGTCGAGGATTCTGAAGCTGATCGCACCGTGGTTGTCGATTTTTCGTCTCCCAACGTCGCCAAACCGATGCACGTCGGCCACCTGCGTTCGACGGTGCTCGGAGACGCGATTTGTCGAATCCTGCGGTTTCGGGGCACCCAGGTTCACTCCGATAACCATATCGGGGATTGGGGGACCCAGTTCGGGATGATCATCTACGGCTACAAACATTTCCTCGATCAAAGCGCGTTTGCCGAAAACCAAGTCGCCGAACTCTCGCGACTCTATCGTCTCGTCAATCAATTGTCCGATTATCACGCAGCCGTCAAAGCGCTTCCCGAATTGGAGGAACAACTCCAATCGCAACAACAACTGCTGGAGGCCAAACGGGGCGAACTCGACACCAGCGACAAAAAAGCCCGCAAAGAAATCGGCAAACTCGAAGCCGCGGTCAAAGCCACCCAGGACCGTATCGAGTCCACCCGATCGAAATTGAAAGAGGTCGAATCCGATCCCGCGTTAAAAGCGCTCGCCGATCAGGATCTCGAGATCGCCAGACATGCGCGACTCGAAACCGCCAAATTGCATCAAGGAGATGCGGAAAATACCGAATTGTGGAACCAGTTCCTGCCGGCGTGTCTGGCGATGCTGCATCAGATGTACGAGCGGCTCGACATCCATTTCGATATGGAACTGGGGGAGAGTTTTTACCAACCGATGCTGACGGATGTTGTCGATTCGCTTAAACAGCAAGGCCTGGCGTCGGAAAGCGACGGCGCGATGTGTGTCTTCATTGAAGGCAATGACGCACCGTTTCTGGTCCAGAAGCAAGACGGCGCCTTCACCTACGCCACGACCGACTTAGCGACGATCCGTTACCGCATCAACGAACTCAAAGCAGACGAGATCCTCTACGTGGTCGATGCGCGACAGTCGGAACACTTCAAGCTGTTGTTTGAAACCGCCCGCCAATGGGGTTTCGATCAAACCGAGTATCAGCATGTGAGTTTTGGAACAATTCTCGGCGAAGACAAACGCCCCTTCAAAACCCGATCGGGAGATACCGTCGGACTCGAAAGCCTGATCGACGAAGCCGTCGCGCAATCACGCAAGATTGTCGATGAGATCGATGATTCCAAACCGGATGGCCCGGAACTCGATGCCGAGACTCGCGCCAATGTCGCGGAAATGGTCGGGATCGGCGGGATTAAATATGCCGACCTGCGGCACAATCGCGACTCGGATTACGTCTTCAGTTGGGACAAAATGCTCGCCAAAGACGGCGATACCGCCACCTACGTGCAATACGCCCACGCACGAATTTGCGGTATCTTCCGCAAGGGAGACATCGATCGAGCATCATTGCGGACCGCTTCGGGCTCGCCCCTCATTTCGGCTCCCGAAGAACGAGCATTGCTGTTGCAGTTAACCCGGTTCGGGGAAGCGATCGAAGCGGTCTGTGAAGATTACCGTCCCAATCAACTGACGCAGTATCTGTTCGAACTCTCAAACCTCTTCAGCAGCTTTTACGTGAATTGCATTGTGCTCAAGGAAGAGAACGCCGAACTGCGCACCAGCCGACTCAAACTGTGCGATCTCACCGCACGAACGTTACAAACCGGCCTGAAGTTGCTGGGAATCGAGACCCCCGAGCAAATGTAAGCGGTTCAGATAGAAGGCTTCACAAAGATAATCCGCCCGGCGCTCGTTTGATGGACCTTGGTCACGAGCGTGTCGATTTCCTGCCCCACCTGCTCCGCGCCGTTCTCGCAAACCACCATTGTTCCGTCATCGAGATAGCCGACCCCCTGATCGGCGGCTTCTCCGCGTTTGACAATCTTGATCCGCAGATGATCGTCGGGAACAAAACGCGGCTTGAGCGAATTCGCGACGTCGTTCATATTGATCACGTGGATCGATTGCACCGAGGCCACCTTATTGAGGTTGTAGTCGTTGGTGACAATTCGAGCATTCAAATCTTTCGCGAGGTGCACGAGCCGTTCGTCGACCGTCATATTTTGCGGTTTCTCGCGGTCCTCGGTGATGCGGACGTCAACATTAGGATTCTCTTGCAATTTCGAGAGAACATCCAGGCCGCGACGTCCGCGAGATCGCCGATTCTTGTCGTTACTGTCGGCGATATCCTGAATCTCCAGCAGCACAAACTCGGGAACGACCAGATCCGTATCAACGATATGGGTTTCCACCAGATCGGCAACTCGACCGTCAATCAGCGCGCTACTATCCAAAACCAGCGGCATGCCGCCCTTCAAATCCCGCGCAAATTCCACGTAGGGAATAATGAATCGGAAATCATCCTTGGTCTGAATCAAAAACGAGATACAGATATAAGTCAGGAATAACGTGGTCAGGAGGGTGACGCCGGGACGGAACGGATCTTCAATCACCGGCCCCAACGCCAGCAACGTCAAGTAACTCAATAACGCTCCCACCAGAAGGCCAAAGTAGACGGCGGAGATGATATCGATCCGTTTGCGACGAATGAGCAGGTCGGCGATCGGAGCAAATTGGGTCATTCCCAACAAGATGAGAAACGACGCGAACTTGTAGCGTTCGATAATATGGACCTGGTGAGGACTCACGCTGATGTAACTGGCAATCGCCCCGGCGCAGACGACGAGATACATCATCCGCACAATAAACAGTAGCATAATTGTTCCTCAAGATTTCTAGATCGCGAGCGACTCGACTCACAATCGGCGATGGCCCTCCTCGATTCGCCGGCTGAAAGCCACGAAAAGCTAATAAACAGACGTCATTGAAGGTCACATAATACGCCTTCAATTCCCAAATTGCCAGTTCTTTAACTGGCCATCCAACCAGTATTTTTCATTCAGAATGTTCTTGTGACTCGTGTGATTGCATCTCAGGCAACAGAAGATTGTACAACGCGCGCAGCGATTGCGGAATCACCTTCGTGTCGCTAATCACGGACATAAAATTCGTGTCCCCATTCCAGCGCGGCACAATGTGCCAGTGGAGGTGTCCGGGGAGGCCGGCACCCGCCGAACGCCCCAGATTGAGCCCAATGTTGAACCCGTCAGGATTGAGTGTGTCGCTAAGAACAGACGTCAATTTCTGAATCTGCTTCTGGGAGTCGAGTAACTCCTCGTCCGTCAGTTCTTCAAACTCCCCTTTGTGAGCGAGCGGGGCCACCAGAAGATGGCCGTTGTTGTAGGGAAATCGATTCAGAACCACCATGACATTGAGCGATCGGAACAGCACCAGATTTTCGTCATCATTTTCCTGATCGCGGTAGCGGCACAAAAAGCATCCTTCGTCTTCCGGATCGGGAGGTTCCGATTTGATATACGCCAATCGCCAGGGGGCCCATAAGGTTTCCTGAGACACAATCACTCCTCCTCTTGCTGATCGGTTTGATTCTCGGGGGAGAAACCCGGAATGTAAATCATCTGCCCCGGTTCCAAACGATCTGGAGCTCCGAGACCGTTTGCGGTGGTCAATTGCTCGGCGGTAGTGCGATACTGCTCGGCAATCGCCGACAATGACTCCCCCGCCTTTACTTCATGATAATAATCAACACGCGTTTGGGGGACTTTCGTCAGCACCCGCTCGGCAGAAACTTGAGGTATTTCGTTTCGGGGAGGCTCCCGATCCGGTTCGGATGTCGGCTCCGCAGGATTTTCGGAAACCTCAAGATGACATCCCCCGAGCAAAAGGACGACCATCAGTAATTTCCAGAGTGGCCTCATAAAAGTCTCTCCCCAACCAGAAAGCTCTCACTGTCGATTGGAGTGCCGATCTGTTAAATTTGTACCCGCTGCATTGAAACATATTTCTCGGTAAATATCTGCGGAAGAATCGTATGAGTGCCAGAATCTCGCTGGAAGATGCTCTTCATTCGTTACGGGATGCCGCCCGCGAAGGGACGATCTCTGAATCGACTTGTAACAATGCCACACGCTGGTTGCGCGAAGAACCGTTCCACGAATATCAGACGGACATTATTTCTCTCGTCAGTCAGAAAAAGTGGGACGACGTCTCCAATCTGTTCTGGCAGGTGATCCCCTTCGGAACGGGGGGACGACGCGGGCTGATGTCGGAATTTGGTTCCGCCACCATCAATCGACGCACGATCGCTGAATCCGCCCACGGTCTCGCAACCTATCTCAAACAAGTCAGTTCTGAGGACGATTTGACCGCCGTCGTGGCTCACGATACCCGTCACCGTTCTCCCGAGTTCGCACAACTCACTGCCACCACACTCGCCGCCCACGGCCTCAAGGTTCATTTCTTCACCGAGCACCGCTCGACGCCCGAACTGTCGTTCGCGGTCCGACATCTCGGTTGCGACGTGGGAGTGATGATCTCCGCGTCTCACAATCCTCCCTCAGATAATGGATTCAAGGCTTACTGGTCACACGGCGGACAGGTTCTGCCGCCCCACGACAGCGGGATCATCGATTGTGTTTATAAAGCAGGGGAGATTCCGACGTGTGACTTTCAGGAAGCGATTGACGCCGGAAAAATTATTGAACTCGGAGAGGAAATCGACCACGCCTACATCAAAGCGGTCGCCGCATTAAGCCTTTCTCAGGACCGCGATATTTCCGGATTGTTTTCGCCGTTGCACGGCGTCGGCACCACGAACGTCTACCGGGTTCTGGAAGCAGCCGGATTCCAGCAGATCCAGATCGACGAAGAACGCAGCGAACCGGACGGAAACTTTTCGAACGTCCCCGATCAACTCCCGAATCCCGAACGACCGGAAGTTTTTGCTCCCTTACAGAAGATTGCCGCCGAGCAGGAACTGGCCGTCATCCTGGCCTCGGATCCCGATTCCGATCGCATGGGAGTTTCCGTGCGGGATGCCGATGGTAACTATCAGAACCTCACCGGGAATCAGGTCGGAGCGCTCATCACAGATTATGCAATCCGAAAACAGCAGGCGAACGGAGCCGATCTCTCAAAGCAGGTCGTCATCGAAACGGTTGTGACATCGCGATTGATTGGAAAAATCGCCCGCCAAGCGGGTGCCGATGTCGTCTCCAATCTCCCCGTCGGTTTCAAATACATCGGGAGAACGGTCGATGAAAAACAGGACGAAGGCAAGACATTTCTCATCGGTGCCGAGGAATCGCTCGGTTACCTGGCCGGCGATTATGCACGCGACAAAGATGCTGCCGTGGCGGCGTTGTGGTTGATGGAACTGGCAGCTGAGCTGAAGCAGGACGGCAAGACGTTGCTCGATCAACTCGACAAACTTTACGTCGCTCACGGCTACCATCAGGAAGGCCAGTTCTCCAAAGTTTGCCAGGGAGAAACGGGACAACAACGCATCGAAAAAATCCTCACCGCGTTCCAGGAATCTCCGCCCGGCGAAATCGGGGATTTTTCTCTGGATCAAGTGCTCGATTATTCAAGACAGGAAATTCGCGAACTGCCTTCCAATCGAATGCGCGGGAAGCTGGATGTGCCGAAGGTTTCACTCTTGATGTACGAGTCGCCTTCCGGCCCCTTCAGCTTTCAGTTCGCCGTTCGTCCTTCGGGCACCGAGCCGAAATTGAAATTCTATCTGTTCGCACAGATGAAATGTGAATCGATCGAGGAACTACCACAGGTCAAATCGCGCACCGCGGAACTGTTGGATCAGATACGAACCTCTCTCAATGAGTGGGCCACTGCCGCCGAAGAATAAGTGACGACTCCCAAATTCAGCCGGAACCTCTGAATCACTATGAAGCGTCTCCTCCCTTACCTGCAATTGATGAGGCTTCCCGCGCTGGCAACCGCGCTGACAGATACTTTCGCCGGTTTCCTGATGACGTTGGGATTGGCGCCGTTTTCCGATCTCTATTTGCTCTTACTGGCGACCGGCGGGCTCTATCTCGCCGGCATGGTCTTCAACGATGTCTTCGATGTGAAGCAGGACACCGCCGAAAGACCTGAAAGACCCATTCCTTCAGGACGCGTCCCCTGGATCAATGCGGTGATTCTGGGAACGGTGTTGATGCTGATCGGTTTGGGGGCGGCGGCCTTCGTCAGTCCACACTGCCTGAAGCTGGCGGGACTGATCGCCGTCGCGGTTCTGGCTTATGACGCCCTGTTGAAAAAGACCTGGCTGGGCCCTCTCGCGATGGGCAGTTGCCGATTCCTGAATATCTCCCTGGCGGCATCCGCTGGAGTTTCGACCTTTGCTCCCTGGCAGGGCACTTTTCAACGTCCTCAACTGGGCCTGGCCCTGGGAATCGGACTCTACATCGTCGGCCTCACTTTCTTTGCCCGCACGGAAGCCGCAGAGAAAAGCAGACGCCTCACGCTCATCGTCGGAATCGCCATCGCGAATGCTGGACTGGGAGTCCTGTTCTGGCTGGTGAATGTCTGGCCGGGAGACGTCTCACCGACGAACATTTACATCGCCTTAGGGATGGTAGGGCTGGTTCTGAATCGCCGCTGGATGCGGGCACTCTCAAGCCCCGAACCCAAACTGGTCCAGGCGGGCGTCAAAAGCGGTCTGCTGTCGCTGATCGTCCTCGATGCGATCATCATCTTCTGGAAGACAGGAGAGCCGACTTACTCGTTCATCGCCTTGGCGGCGTTGATTCCGGCACTATTTCTCGGTCGCCTGATTCCGATGACCTGAAGCGACATCTTGCAGAGCCAATTCAATTGAAGGGTGCCTGAAAGCCCATCGCCATAAACTCGTTCATCGGTTGCGCACCGGCCAGCTTCAGCGCGGCGATCTGATCCATCGACAGGACCACTTTCCGCGCTCCATGAGCGTCCGGGGTCCCTCGGTCGAGAAGGAGCAGTGAGTTACTGACGAGATAATTCGTAAAAGGAATATTCTCGTTCTGTTTGGTGAGAATCATCCCCTTGCGTTCAATGGATGCCGGCCAGCTTTCAAAAAGCATTCTCCAGGCGTCGGCTGTCATATCCATTGCTTCAGTCCTTCTATCAGAAGTGGTTTCAGCGGCGAGGCGAGGCTATTGAGATAGCGGCGAGATCAACCCACAAAAAAGGCCCGAGCTTCTCTTTGGGAGAAGCTCGGGCTACTGACCCCACGGGGATTTGAACCCCGGTTGCTGGAACGAAAATCCAGAGTCCTAGGCCACTAGACGATGGGGCCGTTTCCATTGGGAACAAGATGTTGCCCGGAAAGCATAAGGTAATTTCTGTTTCGGTTGTGTCAAGGCACCGGCTTCAACCGATCATCCAGAAGAATTAAATTTTTGAAAAACGGAATCTTTGAACCCGCTACAGGGGGACAGACCCTTCACTCGGACAAAAGGTTCGCAGCTCCAGACATCTCAGCTAAGCAAAGGATCTCGACGCCAAGCGCTCGTCGAAACAGTGATTTCCATTATTCTTCGCGAGAAGAAAATTCTGCCGACGTTTCAGAAACCTCTTCTTCGTGGTTTCCTGATTGTTCTTTGCGGATCGCGGCGTGGACTTCACTACGGTGAATGGGAACTTCCTGAGGAGCTTCGATTCCCAAGCGAACGCGATCACCCCGGACTTCCACCACGGTGATGACGACATTTTCGCCGATCACAATTCGTTCGTTCTTCTTGCGAGAAAGTACCAACATCGAAAATTTTCACTCCAGAATTTCGAGAGATTCTCCTCTCTGACACAATCAAAGCGTCAGCTACAGTTCCCAGAGGCGCAGAAAATTAAGGAATCTGCTTACGAATCTCGGTAGCTATAGTCTAGGAGTACGCAAAATGTGCGTCAATAAGCACGAGGAACCTGCGCAGCACGATCGGCGGTCGCCTCAAATTCCCGTGTGGTTCCGAGACTTTTCAGACAATCATCAAGCAGAGGGTTATTCGCTGTAAACTGTTTATTCACAGTAGTTTACAGGAGGACTGGATTCATCGGCACAACGTCTCTACCCAGAAAATCTCGAGATCCAAATAATTTGAGAAATTTCAAGAAATCTGCGCAAAGAGGGAGGTTTCTCTCAAGCTGAGAAGAGTCGAACACAACCAGATGGGGCCCGGTGCGCGAAAGACACCAGGCCGCCTGGATGTGAATTACTGAGAAGAAATCCGATGTCCTGGGTTGAGGAACTACCTCAAACCATATCTTTCAGGCCTTTCAGAGGCCGAACTTTGACAACGTTCCGTGCCGGCTTGGCTTTGAACATCGTCTCTTCACCGGTGAAGGGATTGATGCCTTTGCGTGCTTTGGTGGCCGGTTTGTGTTGAACAGTGATTTTCATCAAGCCGGGCACATTGAAGACTCCCGGTCCCTTTCCTCCCACTTGTTCACCAATCAGGTCGGACAATGTGTCCATAAATGAGCTGACTTCTTTTTTGCTCAGACCTGTCCGTTCAGCGAGCTCGGTGAAAACGGCTGACTTCGTCATTGGTTTCGGCTTATCTGCCATGTTGACTTCCTCTGTGGCTGGGGTTCATCCTGATTAACATTCCCACGAGGGGTGATTGCCGTAGTAGACTGTTGAAACCCTTCGATGTCAATCACTATGTTTTGTGATTTCCCCTGTTTTTTTAGGTTTTTTTTCCTCATTTCGCGCTTGACTCAGTCTTCGCAACCTCGCCAAATTGAGCTCTGAATTGTTAAGACGCCTCCCTTCATCCCCGGTGGTCTGGTGAAACTTCGCTTCTGACCGTTACCGCGATATGCTAGCTTGAACCGTCACGCTGACATCAAGAAAGGCTGTTATGACCACGGCACTCGTCATTCAATCTGGAAAGCATAAAGGACGGAAAATCAAATTCCCTCCCGAAGGTGTCCTGATAATCGGTCGCGACGCAGAATGTCATCTGCGACTCGCCTCAACAGATGTCAGCCGAAAACACTGTCAACTAAAACTGACCGATTCCGGCATCCTCGTAAGGGATTTGAAGAGTCGAAACGGAACGTTCGTGGATGGATTCCTGATCAACGAGGCGGTCACTCTACAACCAGGGAGCGTGCTTCGCGTGGGACCGATGGAGTTCTCCGTCCCAGGTCAACGACAAGAAGTGTCCGCAGACGCCCCAAAAAAAGACGATAACACCAGCGATGATGAGATTGCCGCCTGGTTAACGGAAGAGGGCGAAACGAAAGCCCCCAACCTCGAGGATTCGACCATCATTCCGACGACTTCGAAAGCACAGGAGCCTGCCGAACCAGCTATCGATCGCAAAGATTATTCCCGTCATCCAGACGCTCAGCAGGCAGCAGAAATCATTCAAACTCACTGGCGGGAGAAACAGTAGTCGGAGTTCTCAGACTCAACGACCTGATATTTGCAGTCAGACGCAGTACAATCAGATTCACACCACTGAAGCGTCTCTTCACTTCGAGGGAAGCCGAGCCCGTGCGGATCATTGCTGGACAATTTCGACGCCGAAAACTGCTTGCCAACACCGGCCTCACCACCCGGCCAATCACCGACCGGGCGAAAGAACGACTCTTCGAAAATCTGGGGGGTGAACTGCACGGGGAAAGAGTGGCCGACGTTTTCAGCGGCACCGGTTCGCTGGGATTGGAAGCGCTCAGTCGAGGAGCTGCGTCGGTTGTCTGTATCGAAAAAGATCGTAAGGGATACGAATTACTGTGCGAAAACGTGGCCACGTTAGGGGTCGATGATCGGGTCCTCTGCTGGCGGGCGGATGTCTTTCGCTGCTCTTTCGAGCCCAAAGGGGTCGAAGGATGGCTTCCCTATGAGCTGGTGTTCTACGACCCGCCGTTTCCGCTCCTGAAGAAGCTGAAGCCCAAAACTCCCATGTTTCAGTCGCTCGAACGACTGGCCCGGGAGAAAATCACCTCCTCCGATGCCCGCTTGATCCTGCGAGTTCCGGCTCATTGTGATTACGAAATGCCGCCCGAGTGGATTTTGGACTGGACTTTACCGCTTTCCTCGATGGAAATGCATATCTACCGCAAGTCTCCAACCACCACTCCCTCGAATCCACCCGCCGCCGAGCCCTCTTCGCCAACTGGATAATCGTCATGTTTCACCGTCTGATCATCTTCTCTTCTTGGCTGTACATCACCCTCATCGCTCCTTTCACAAACGGAGTTTCCGCCCAGGAGCTTGAGAATCTGGTGGAAACGGAAATCGTTTCTTCGGCTCCCGTTCCACCTCCAACGAGAAAAGGTAACGACTGGCCGATTTTCCTGGGCCCCGATGAGAACGGACATTCTCACGAGACAGACCTCCGGATCGATTGGTCCGACGGAGCTCCTCCCGTGTTATGGTCCAAAAAAATCGGTACCGGCTACAGCGCCCCGTCGGTCCGCGGAAATCGCCTGGTGATTCATCATCGACCTCGTAACCGTGAAATCATCGAATGCTGTCGCGCCGATACCGGCGAGACGCTTTGGAGAACCAGTTATCCCACCGATTATTCCGACCCCTATGGTTACAACAACGGACCGCGCTGCTCACCAATTCTGACTGACAAATATTGCTACACCTACGGGGCCGAAGGGAAACTCGTTTGCACCGAACTTGAAACCGGAAAACTGGTCTGGATTCGTGATGTCCAAAAAGATTTCCAACTACCCGATTGGTTCTTCGGAGTGGGTTGTACGCCGATTCTGGAAGGAAACCTATTGATCACTCTCGTGGGCGGACAACCGAATTCGGGAGTCGTCGCCTTCGACGCGCGCACGGGGAAGACGGTCTGGGAAGCGGTCGGCAAAGAGACCTGGGATAACGCCAAAACAGGCTGGAAAAGTGACCCCGTTTACGAATGGACGGGGGACGAAATGGTCGTTAGTTATTCCTCGCCGATCGCCGCCACCATTCACGGCCAACGACACATTCTCTGTCTCGTTCGGCAGGGTCTGGTTTCTCTCGATCCAAAAACCGGTCAGGAAAACTTTCACTACTGGTTTCGTTCCCGGACACACGAATCAGTCAATGCGGCCCGGCCTGTGGTTGTGGGAGATGAAATTCTTCTGTCCGCGGCTTACCGGGTGGGCTCCGCTCTCATCAAAGTCGCCCCGAATGGAAAAAGCGTCACGGAAGTCTGGAGAGACGACGAAAATTTACTGGCGCACTGGTCGACTCCCATTTATGTGGACGGCTACGTTTACGGCTTTAGCGGTCGACACGAGAATCAAGGGGAACTGCGTTGCCTCGAATGGAAAACCGGTGACGTGATCTGGCAAACCAACGGGCTGATCGTCGATCCGGCCACCCTCAAACAGGATCCGAACACCGGACAACTCCTCGACAAAGAGTCCAATCAACCGGTTCCATGGCCTCTCTTTGGCCGTGGTTCCAATATCGTTTTCGATGGTCACTTTTTGATTCTGGGAGAACGCGGCACACTGGCACTCTCCAAAATCAATTCCAAGCGTTACGAAGAAATCGGTCGAACCAGTTACCCACAAATCGGAGTTCCCGCCTGGGCTGCCCCGGTGCTGTCGAGAAAGCGAGTCTTTCTACGGGATGAAGGTGATTTGATCTGTCTCGATTTTGCCCTGCGAAAAGCGAAGCAGCAGGACTGATCTGGTGTTGGTATCTTGAAGAGATACTATGGGTTGGAGCATTTTCCCGGCCGCTATTCAAAACCCTGTACTCGGATGCCGAATTCTTCAAAACAGACCCCCTTTCTACTCCTCCCGGAGAATCGATCGGCTGACCGTGCGCTCCAGAAAATCGTCGCCGATCCCGGCACCGTCAAGCCGAAACGCTTGTTTCTCTACGGACCGACCGGTGTCGGGAAGTCGCACCTGTTAGCCCAAACCCATCGAGAAGCTCGCTCCCGATTTCCGAAGTTAAAATCCGACCACCTCACGGCGAGCGAATTCGCCGCCCAACTTGCCGATGCTTCCGACCAGGGAACTATTCCGGAATTCCAAACCAAATTTCGGACTCTCGATGTTCTGATTTGCGAAGATTTGCAGTCCCTGCAAAAACGAAAAGAGAGCCAACGACAATTGATACGTTGTCTGGATGAATTGGAATCGAAAGGGGCCATCGTCGTCCTATCCTCCACAACGTTACCCGGAAGCTGGCAAGGAGTGGATCGCCGCTTGGTCGACCGCTGCCGGGGAGGATTAAGCCTCGAAATTCCTTTGCCGGGAGCCGGGAGTCGAAAGAAACTGGTGAGCCATTTCGCCCAAGCACTTCATCAACCAATGACCGCGTCGATCGCGACATTGATCGCCCAAACAGTTTCAGAATCTCCACGTGACCTGAAAAGTGCCGTCACCCGGCTGGTTGAAGATGCTCATCGCCGACAACAACAACTGACGAAAACTTACGTAACAAAATTTCTGGAGGGGGAACTTTCCGCGCCGGAGGTTCCCATGAAAAAGATCGTTCACACCACCGCGAAATACTTCGGTTTGAAAGTCGGTGATTTAAAATCTTCCTCCCGTCGAGCGGATATTGTTTACGCGCGACAGACCTGTATGTATCTGCTCCGAGAGATGACCTCGCTGACGCAAAAGGAGATTGCGAAAGGTTTGGGCAAAGCCGATCATACCTCGGTGGTGCGCGCTTACCAGAAAATCGAAGGTTTCATAGAAAAAGATTCCCGCGTGCGACACGAAATTCTGGAGTTGAAATCAGCCCTTTCTACGACGTAATGGATGTGCGAAGCGTGTTAATAACTCACGCCAGTTTTCCGATCTCCCAACACTGCGAAACGGGTCAGGAGTACCGACGTCAATAACTGACCGCAAGATCGATCTGTATCGGATCTTACCTGTCTGACAACTGACAAGTTCCACACAGCCGAGAAGGGGCCTTTCCCTTCCGCAAACCATTGCTATTTAATATCTTATAGAATGCCAGGTCGGAGCCATCGTCAAAAAAAGGCCTCTCTGATAAGACTGCTGCTAAATATTTTAAGTAGAACAGAAAGAAACTCCGGATTCGAAATTCTTCTCTGATATCGATCTCTTAAAACATCTCATTTCCACTCCCAAAATCAGGTCTCGAAAGAGGCATCCCGTCATCGCTTTCAGGGGCTGATTCTGGTAAAATCAACGACCATCAGAATCGTTAAGAATCCCCAATCATCACAGGACTCATTCGGCACATTAATGTTGGAAATTGTCGTGTCGTTTCAAGGATTGAATTTATGAAATTGCATTGCAATCGTCAGGCTTTGATGGCGGCATTAGGAGTGGTCTCGGGAGTCGTTCCCGTCCGGACAACCAGAGACGTTCTCAAGAATGTGAAGCTCTCTCTTCAAGACGGAATTGCGACCCTGATTGGAACCGACCAGGAAGTCGGCATTCGCTACGATCTGGAGGGGGTCGAAACAGACTCCGCCGGCGATGTCTTACTTCCGACTCAGCGTGTCTCCACCATCCTGCGCGAGTTCACCGAAGAGACGGTGGAAATCGAAGTCAACCAAAATACGCTCTGGTTGCGAGCCGGGTCGAGTGAATTCCAACTCTCCACCGAAGATCCGGATGAGTTTCCGCCGGTCACCGGATTCGAAGATTCCAATTATCTCAAGATCGGCGGCAAAGAACTCCGCGAAATGATTCATCGGACAGAGTTCGCGACCGACGTCGAAAGTACCCGCTACGCCTTGGGGGGAATTCTGGTTGATTACAATGAGGGCAAAAAAACGATCACGCTGGCGGCGACCGATTCCCGTCGCTTGGCCGTGATGACCGGTAATTGCGAAGCGGAGGGAGATCTCTCCGAGGCGCACAATAATCCGGTGATTCCCGCCAAAGCGATGAAGCTGATCGAACGCTCCTTGACGGACGATGACGAGGAAGTCTTGATTGCCATTCGCGGCAATGATGCCGTGGTCAAAAGCAAACAAAGCACGATTTATTGCCGACTCGTGGAAGGGCGTTTCCCCGAATACAAAAAAGTCATCCCCGCAAATCCGCAGGTTCAGATTGATCTGCTCGTCGGTCCTTTTCACACCGCCGTCCGCCAGGCTCAGATTGTGACCAACGAGGAAAGTCGCGGCGTCGATTTCACCTTCGGCAACGGGCGGTTGAAGTTGAGTAGTAAAGCAGCCGATATCGGTGAATCGAAAATCGAACTTCCCATCAGTTGCGAAGCAGACGATTTAACGATCACTTTCGATCCGCGTTATGTGGCCGATTTTCTCAAAGTCCTTCCCGCTGAGGATCAGGTGAAACTCGACTTGATCGACGATGAGAACGCTGCGGTGTTCCATGCGGGTGAGAATTACACCTACGTGGTGATGCCTTTGTCGCGGGATCGCTGATCGATGAAATCACCCTACTCTCGAAAACCGCGACCGTTGTCCGAATCTCTCTCCGAGATTGTGGCCTTTCGTGGTTTGGCGAGACGGGAAGGAGATTCGCAACTCTCCGAGATCTGGCACAGCATCGCGGGAAAACGAATTTCGAAATCGACGCGAGTCATCGGTATCAAACGCGGCGTCCTGAATATCGGTGTTCGCAGCGCCCCGTTATTAAGTGAGTTGGCCGCTTTTCAGAAAACGGAATTACTGGAGACCTTGCAGCAACAGCATCCCGATCTCAAAATTCGCGACCTGAAGTTTGTCCTCCAGGGACATATGAAGAAACGAGATTCCTAACTTTCCCTCGTAACTCGATTGCGAGAGTGGAGAAAACTTTGTCAGAAGAAACCCCGGATACACCTCCCGTCGGTCAAGACGATTACGATTCATCGAATATCAAACACCTCAAAGGAATTGAGGGAATTCGAATGCGTCCCGCCATGTACATCGGCGATACCACCGCGCGCGGATTGCATCATCTCGTCTACGAAGTGGCCGATAACTCGATCGACGAATCAGTCAACGGTTTTGCCACCAAGGTCCAGGTGACTTTGCATTCCGACGGTTCGGTCTCCGTCTCCGATGACGGACGGGGGATCCCCATCGGCCCGATGGCCGATATGGAGAATCGCCCCGCGTTGGAAGTGGTGCTTACTGAGATTCACGCCGGCGGAAAATTCGATCGCGACAGCGGCTATAAAACCGGAACCGGAGGTCTGCACGGCGTCGGGATTACCGCGGTGAATGCTCTCAGCGAAAAGCTGGTGGCGGAAGTCCGTCGCGAAGGTCATATCTGGACCATGGAATTTGAACGTGGTAAAAAAACCACCGACCTCAAGAAGGCCGGCAACAGCGACACCACCGGTACGAAGCTCACCTTCAAGCCGGACCGCGAGATCTTCCCCGAAACACGCTTTTCTTACGAGCCTTTGGCCAAAAGACTCCAGGAACTCGCGTTTCTGACCCCCGGCATCAAAATCGTCATCAGCGATGAGCGGACCGGTGAATCGGATGAGTTCCATTACGAAAACGGCATCGTGGAGTTCGTCAAATATTTGAACCGCGCCGACACGCCGATCTTCAACGACGTCATCCACATCACCGACGAACAGCAGGGAATGCAGGTCGGCGTGGCGTTGCAATACACCGATGGCTTCTCGGACAACATCCGCGCGTTCGCCAATAATATTTATAACCTTGAAGGGGGAACCCATCTCAGCGGTTTTCGGACGGCTCTCACGCGAACGATCAATCAATACGGCAAGAAGGAAGGAATCTTCAAGGATTCCGTGCCGAGTGGGGACGATTTCCGCGAAGGTCTGACCGCGGTGGTCACGGTCCGAATTCCCGATCCGCAGTTTGAAGGACAAACCAAAACCAAACTCGGTAACAGCGATGTGGAAGGGGTCGTCAATTCCGTCGTCGGCGAACATCTCTCGAAATATTTCGAGGAAAATCCCTCCGTCGCGAAGACGATCGCCAATAAGGGACTGCGGGCCCTGGAAGCCCGCGAAGCTGCGAAGAAAGCCCGCGAGATGGTGCGGCGGAAGGGAGCACTCACGACGGGCGGGCTGCCCGAAAAACTACGTGACTGTCGCAGCCGCGAACTCGAATCGACCGAACTCTACATGGTCGAAGGGGACTCGGCGGGCGGAACCGCCGACACCGGACGCGATTCCAACATCCAGGCGATTCTCCCCCTTCGTGGTAAGATCCTGAACGTCGAAAAAGCCCAACTGGTTAAGGTGCTCGATAACGCCGAGATCAGCAACATCTTCAAAGCACTCGGAATTCCTCCGGGAGCTGAACTGGAAGACATCAGCAAACGACGTTACGGCAAATTGATCATCATGACCGACGCCGACGTGGACGGCAGCCACATTCGAACGCTGTTGCTGACCTTTGTCTTCCGTCACATGCGGAAGCTGGTGGAGGAGGGATGTGTCTACATCGCTCAGCCGCCGTTGTACAAAGTGATTCAGAAAAAGAAGATTCGTTACGTTCAGACTCACGAACGAATGAATCGGGAGTTAATGGAACTCGGTCTCAACGGGACCACTTTGCTGTGCAAAAACGATGGGACGGTCTTCGACAGCGAGAATTTGCAGAAGCTGGTCGATTTGATGCGGCGTATCGAGGAGCCGCTGGCGACGATGGAAAAACGGGGCCTGGAACTCAAATTCATCGCCCGAAATTACGCCACCGAAGAGGGACTGCTCCCTCAATTTCGACTGCTGACAGCCACGGGACAGCACTGGTTCTCATCGCGTGATGAGATGACGCAGTTCATGGACGAGGAACAAGCCCGCTTGGGAGTGACGTTCAAAGTCGCCGACAAACTCAAAAACGAAACGCTCGGCGAATCGACGGAAGAAGAGAACGTCGTCTTCATCGAAGAAGAAGAATTACACGAAATCAAAGCGATCAACGAAACGCTCAAAAATTTGAAATCGTTCGGCTTCGGTCTCAAAGATCTCATCCCGGTCGGTATCGTGAACGCCGAGATCGTTTATCCGTTTGTCTTACAAAACGAGGACGGCGATCAATCGTTGCAGTCATTGCGGGCCTTGCTCTCGACACTCCGCAAGATGGGAGAACGGGGCCTCAAGGTGACCCGCTTTAAGGGACTGGGTGAGATGGATTCTGACGAGCTCTGGGACACCGCTATGGACCCCGAGAAACGAGTCCTGTTGCAGGTGACCATGGAGGATTCCGCGGCGGCTGACGAGATCTTCCGCGTGTTGATGGGAGACCAGGTCGAGCCTCGCCGAGAATTCATCGAGAAACACGCCCTCGACGTCAACGATCTGGACGTGTGATAATTTTCTGGATTGAATTATTCTTTCTGGGTATAAATACAGGAGAAATATGAACACTCCAAAGGGTTATCCATGTACCTATCTGACGTTGACCTGCGAAAATTGCTTGACGATCTAAATATTCACACAGATGATCCTGATGAAAAATTCAATCCCGATGACCAAATTCAACCTTGCTCCATTGATTTGCGGTTAGATTACGTTTTCTGGAAGCAGAAGAAGGTTGGCGCTACACTCGATCTGAGTAGATCAAAATTGATGAAAATTGATCCTAGAGCGCATGAAGATTAATTGTAGCGGTAGCCGCAGTGCCTCAAGTAGTTCCGA
>JABURQ010000037.1 GCA_014762625.1 Planctomycetaceae bacterium
ACGTCAGTGAAAAACCAGCCGAAACGGCCTCAGCCACGATAATCCGAGAAGAACCAGATGATTATCCGAGTTCCGTTGACGTACAGATATGCCATTTTTCCGTTGATGTTTCGGATTTGACCACGATCCACAATTTCCCCATCGGGTGAAACTCTTCTTTCGGTTACGATATTTTCACCGGACGGCCCAAACTCCTGATAGAACTTTTCCGGATGATTAAACCACTTGGCCTTCCAGACTCCGAACACCTGGCGTTGTTCGTTGGGGATATCGGAATTAGAGGCTTGAAGCTCCTTCATAGCCTTTTGGATTTTCAACGCTTCTTCCAGATGTTCGTTTGCAATTTCCCGTTTAAGAGCGGAGTTGAAATCTTCAATTAATTCTTTACGCGCCTGGGATTCAGATTCTTGATATTTTTCTTCGGCGTCTGTCCGGGCCTCTTCGAATTCCTGTTCGGCTTTTGTTTTGGCCAGCAGATAGGACTTGACCGCCTTGGCAGCCGCTCGGCTCTGGAAGTCATCCGGTTTCAGTTCCGCCGCACATAATGTCGGGAACAAACAAATTGCCAGAATAAAATTTTTCATCGTGCCAACCTTTCAAAAGTCCGATGGAAGTTATCGGAACAATTATTCATTCAATCCTTCTTAGTTCTCGCACCTCATTTTCAATCTCTGCGAGTATCATTGTAAAACCTCTTTTTTATTCAAACGCAATTTTCTCCGACATCCATCAACTCCACAGCTAGCACGTAAAGCGTTTTGCCTTTGTCTGATGATTCCTGGTCGACCGACACGACGGCGTTAAGTCAAGATTCCTCCAGTTTGTTGCAGTCTTCCCACTGCGGTAACCTTGCGTGTCTCGTAACGTATTATCAGAATTGCCGTTTACGGAATCGAGTTCGACCCCTGCCGGGGGTACTTTTCACGCGCATAGAGTACTTGATTCTCGCCGATCTTCAGTCTCGCATTGAGGTTGCGTGATATTGTCGCTGACGCTACAAATCAAGCATCACACACCGCACCTCGGGAAGGATACCGATGTCTGACGAGCAGTTTGCCAAGGATTATATCACGCAGCTTCACGATTTGTTGCCGAAGCTCGATACCGCCAAAATCGCCGACACGATTGCCGCCATGCGCAAAGTTCGGGACGCCGGCAAAACCGTGTATATCTGCGGCAATGGCGGAAGCTCGTCGATCGCGGCTCAGATGGTCGTCGATATCGTCAAGTGTGCGTCCCTGCGGAAACCGTCACGCTTCAAGATGATCTGCCTCTCCGACAGCATCGCCACTCTGACGGCTTACGCGAACGACGAAGGTTACGAGACCGTTTTCGTCGAGCCTCTTAAAAACTTCGCCGAAGAAGGGGACATGCTGATCGGCATCTCCGGCAGCGGCAACAGTGCGAATGTCCTGAACGCGATCGAATATGCTAACGAAGTCGGTTGCACGACCGTCGGGTTAACGACCGGTGAAGGTGGCAAGCTGAAGGAGATGGTGACGATTCCCCTGACGGTTCCTCACGGTCACATGGGGCGTCTTGAAGATTGCTTCTTCGTCATGACGCACATCCTCTGTTACTTCTTTACCGAAGTCGAGTGATTGCCCAGAACACTTCAGTTAAGTTGGACGTACTCTAAAACCCCATCACGAAAAAGTGAGTCAGGGGCGAAACGACCGACGCCGTAATTCCGACGCGAACATTGTCATTCAAGCGAACGGGGAGCGACTCGGCGATCGCGGCACAAATCGCGGTAGGAATCGCGATTGCAAACGCCGTCCCCCAGGTCACGCCGGGGTTCGCTTCTCCCCAGTAAATGATCGTGCCCATCAGGCTACCCATAACGATAAAGGACAGCAGGCCGGTGACGGACTTGTCATCGTTCCAGGGTAAACTGCGACTCGGAAAGACCAGCCCTCCGAACGTCGCGCTGCCGTCTCCGAAGGCGAGAATCGCGAGAACCATAAAACCGATTTCAGCGTGAGCGGGAAACAGCAGCAGGGTACCCAGTACGCTCAAAGCATAACCGAGAACGGCTTCAGCTCGATTTTCTTCAGCGTCACGGCTGATATGTCGGAATTTGAGGTAAATACTTCCAGCGATCACTACCGCGACCGTCAAGATGATGAGTTTCAATAACAGAGAGATGGGATCCTCGTGAGGGATGGGCCAGAGAATAAAAGGTGTGAGACCGGGTAGCATGTGCCAAGACCGGCGACGCAACTCCCGTCGTGTCAGGTCACCCGTCACAATGTTCAGAGAAACTGAGCTTTGAGAATCAGAAATTTTGCTGATTTTGTCAGAGTTTGGAACTGTGCTCATCGGATCCTCCCCATTTTTCACCTGTTGAGAGTTCAACTGGGTGGAGGCCGAATTCTTGGACGTCCACTGATAATTCATCGACGAAACCAGCGGAAAATCTGCAACTCAATCCTTTGTTAAGGCGTTTGTCGTCTCAACGAACGGGCCTCAAGATCTCCGTAAGACACTCAGAAGTAATATTTTAACAGATTCCCTCGGAAATTTGAGGGACAAATTTCTGGAGTTTTCGCAAACGAATTGACACACTGGTAGAACGAGGGAGCGTTTCTCAGCCTCCATTGATGACGGAGATTCTCCGGGAATACGGTTCGTTTCGAACAATCTCACCCTAGCATTCAGGCGTTCCAATGACGAATTTCAACAAATTCTTTCTGCTTTGTCTGGCAACGATGATTCCAGTCGGTCTGGCTGGTTGCGGTTCTGATGAGACAAGCCAGGAAACCGTACAGGCTCCCGCTTCCCCCAATGCTCCGGATTCTCCCATGCCGGGAGATGAGATGGCGGCTGGCGGAGGTGCTGGATACGGAGGGGGTGAATACGGTGGTGGGGGTCAGCCGGGAGGAGGCCGACCGCCCAAGTCCGTTTCGCAAACGCCTCCCCCGCCACCTCGTCCGGAGGATGTGAACGACTGGACCAGCCAACACATCACATCGGCCATCGAAGAGCGCGATGTGAAAGTCAAAGAAGCGCTGGCGATTTACAGGGACGCGCATCGCGGCGACGATGCCTCGGCACAAGAGGTCGTCGCCTGGATGCAGATTCTGCAACAACCTCCCAAAGAGCCGCCGAAGCGAAACCCGAATCGTTCGAATCCGGGAGGAGCCGGGTATCCGGGGGGTTATCCCGGTGGACCTGGTGGACCGGGTGGGGAATACGCGGGAGGAGGAGAGCCTGGTTATCCGGGGGGAGAGCCTGGATATCCGGGGGGAGAACCCGGAGCCTATCCTGGCGGCCCTGAAGCTCCCGGTATGGAACCTCCTGGTGGTCCGGGCGGTGAATACGCAGGTGGTGAATACGCAGGTGGCGAGTATCCGGGTGGCGAATATCCAGGTGGCGAGATGTATGGCGAGCCGGGAATGTACGGCGGGCCCGGAATGGGTGGCCCCGGTAAACCGAACACCGAGGAAGCGACGGACGAGATCGCCGAAGCATTGATTGATTCCCTGTTGGGAATTCAGTCTCTCACCGGGTATCAGGCCGCACGGGATTTGCTGGAAGGAAACATTCCGCTGCCCATCGATGCGGAACACACCGCGCGACACACTTTGACGGCATTGCTGAAGAACATCCAAAGTATCCACGATCCCGCCACGAAGATTCTGCGACAGTCGATGCTCGAGCCGGAAGTCCTGCGCTCTCAAAGTGGAGATTTCGATTCCCGTCGGTTGCGGAATGTCGCGTATGAAGAACATTGGAAAAATGCCTTGGCGGTGATGGACGGTGTGATGGGAGTTTCGACTTCGGAACTCAACCCATCCAAACCGCAGTCAAACAACAATATGTACGGTGAATACGGGGAAGGCATGGGTTACCCTGGAGGGCCAGGAGGACCTGGAGAGCCGGGAGCCTATCCGGAACCGGGACCAGGACCAGGCAATCAGGCGGGAGCGAACAAAGAAGAGACTCTTTCCAGAAGCCCGCTTCCCGAAAATCTGCGATTGCCCGATTACACCCAGGAGCAAGCCTCAACCGCCCGCTATTACGTCTGGTCCCCTGAAATGGTTGAGGAAGTGACGAACCGAGTGAAAGTCTCCGACACGCTGATGAGAGAGCCCGAAGTGATCCTGATGGCAGGACAACTTCCCGCCACTTCCAGTCGCGACGCACTTCAGAAATTCCTCACGAAGAATTGGATGATTTCGGATGACTGGACTCGAAACGCGGTCGATCTCGTCAAACATAATGTCTTCAAAGGATACATGCGCGACCCCGGCCTGCTCATCACTTTGAAGTCACTGCCGAGAGAGCAGGTGGCAGGCAACGCCAATGGAGGTGGCGGGTACGGTGCCCCTGGTGCTCCGGGAGGAGAATATGGCGGTGAAGCACCGGGAGGACGTCCCGCCAACCGAGGAAGCAACCCCGCCAACCAGAAAGAAACCCAGGCCAAAGGGGAATGGTTCACAGCCAGCGAACAGATGATGCTGGGATTGATGGATCGTATGCATCGCGCGGCCCACAATCGAGCGCTATCCGAACACAATCCGGATGAACTGGATGTTCGCCTGCATCGAAACGCCGTCGTCACGCTCGATTCGCGATTGGAAGTGGTCCGTGATGAGATGAGTCAGGATCCGGAAGATCCGATGCCCGATAAGACGACGGTCAATTACGTGCGGATCGAACTGGACAATCTCACTCCGCAAGAGGGGGAGAAAATCGTAAAGCATTACATTTCGAGCCTGCGGGGAGAAAAGGTCAATACCATCCTGGGTAACAATGGAATGTGGATGGAAACTTCCCAGAAAAACCGACTGAAGAAACAACTCATCTCGACGGACGTCCTTCTCTCACGTAATGGAATCCGCAAACCAATTGTTTCCGCGAAAGAAAATCAACGCGGCCCTGGTGGTCAACCGGGAGCCGAGGCGTACGGCGGCAACGAACAGTACGCACCTCCCGGAGGTCCGGGGGGAGAGTACGGAGGGCCGGGTGGCGGACAGGGAGGTTTTGTCGTCGAGATTCTGACTGTCCGAATTCCCGATCCGGAAGAATTTCTCAAGCCGGCGGAAGAATACGTCTCGAAGAAATAATCGTCGATCGCGAGAAGAGGGAATCCCACGCATTCTTATGGATGAGACCACATTTTCGCAGCAACGACACTGGTTGGTCGATCGCGAACTGCGGAATCGCGGCATCCGAGACGAGCGAGTTCTCGAGGCGATGAAGTCGGTTCCGCGGGAAAAGTTTGTGACCGAGGACCTGAAGGATCGGGCCTACGAAAATAGACCTTTGCCGATCGCTTCCGAACAAACCATTTCGCAGCCGCTCATCGTCGCCATTATGACGGAAGCTCTGGAACTGACTCCCGCCGCGCGAGTTCTCGAAATCGGAACCGGATCCGGGTACGCGGCAGCCGTTCTGGCCGAGATTGCGCAAGAGGTCTTCACCATCGAGCGTCACCCCGGCCTCGCCGAAAGTTCCGCCAGTCTGTTGTCCGAACTCGGATATCGAAACGTCCACGTGAAGCAAGGGGACGGCACGTTGGGGTGGCCGGAAGAGTCGCCCTTCGATGGCATCGTCGTCACGGCGGCGGGACCAAAGATTCCCGCGACACTCAAATCCCAATTGAAGATCGGCGGACGATTGGTCATCCCGGTGGGTGAATCCGGGGACCAGAATCTAGTGAGAACGACCCGGCACGGACCGGAAGAATACGAGACGGAAGATCTGGGACCGGTCCGTTTCGTGCCCCTGATTGGGGAAGAGGGATGGTAGAAGATCGGAAAATGTGGAACTGTGCGGTATATTCTCGTTCTGGAATCGAGTAGAAAATAGAACATATCTCGCAGACTTCCGACCGCCACAGACTGATTCCTTATGCCTTCCTCCATCGATCCGCAGCAAGCCGACCTGGAAATCAAAGACGCCCAAGTCATTTTTTCGACCGTCTGGGAGCATCTCCAGGAAGAAGTCGGTCGTGCCAATCTCCGATTTCCGAAAGAGCTGATCTTGCTGGGCGGGGCTCCCGGTGCCGGGAAAGGAACCCATACCCAGTTCATTATGAAAGCCCGCGGTCTGACCTGTCAGCCGATCGTCGTCAGCGAACTTCTCGATACCCCGGAGATGCGCGCTCAGAAAGATCGCGGCCTGATGGTGGGTGATAAGGAGGTCGTCGGGATTGTGCTCCGCAAGTTGCTCGAAGAAGACTTCCGCGACGGAGCGGTTCTGGACGGTTTCCCTCGAACCCGAGTACAAGTGGAATGCCTCAAATTGCTCGTGACGAAAATCAATGAACTCCATAAGGAGTTTCGTAACACCCAGCTGGCCATTCATTTTCGCCGTCCGACAATCCATGCGATGGTGCTGTTTATCAGTGAAAAAACCAGTATCCATCGTCAATTGAAACGGGGAAAGGAGGCCGCGCTTCACAACCAGGAAGTCGCCGAAGCCGGCGTCGGTAATCGATTGCCGATCCGGGAAACCGATCTCAATCCGGAGACTGCGCGTCGTCGTTACCGGGTGTTCAAAGAACAAACCTGGGACGCATTGACGTCGCTCAAAGAGATCTACCATTATCACTACGTGAACGCGGAAGGTGATATCCGTGAAGTCGAAGAGAATATTCTCAAAGAACTTCAGTATCAAAGTTCTCTGGAACTCGATCCGCGAACCTTCGAAACAGTCCGCAAGTTACAGCTGGCGGAAGAAATCGTTCGTCACGCGCGTCAGGAACTGGTGAAACGGCTCGACTCGTACGCGATTGAACACAAAGAGTTATTCCTGAAGGTGGTGAACCTTCTGCACGAAAAGTTCATGCCGATCATCCTGCGACACGCCCTCTCGGGACGAGCCGTCGTCAATTCGGAAGATCCATTGTTTGACGATCCCCTCGCTCTGACGATGCTCATCGATATCTTCTCCGAACGCGGTTATCACGCGGTCATCGACAAAGTGATTCGCGATATCCCGCTCCGGGTTGATTTGAAAACGGGAGATATCGAACACCACACCCGGTTCGTGTATCGCGTTCAAATTCACTTCAAGAGTTCGGAAATCCGTCGCGGTTAGATCGCAGACGTCTCAGGCATCACGAACTACGATTTCAACGTGATCCCCATATCGGCGAAGAGAAACTGCATGTCTTCCCAGACGAATTTTTTGGCCGGTGGGTTCCGCAGCAGATACGACGGGTGATAGGTGCAAAGCACCTTCGTCCCCACGTATTCATAGAATCGGCCCCGCATCTTTCCGATAGGCGTATCGGTGTCGAGCAGATTTTTGGCAGCCACCGATCCCCAGCAAACAATATAATCCGGGTTCACGATCTCAATTTGCTTATCGAGATACTCACGACAATTCGCCGCTTCTTCCGTGGAAGGATTCCGGTTACCGGGAGGGCGGCAGCGAAGAATATTGCAAATGTAGACATCCTCTCTTCGCAGGTTGCAGGCTTCGATGATTTTGGTAAGCAGTTTCCCCGCACGACCGACAAATGGTTCTCCCTGTGCGTCTTCGTCCGCGCCGGGAGCTTCTCCGATGAACATAATCTTGGCATCAGGATCCCCCACACCGAAGACTGTTTGCGTTCGCGTCGATGCCAGTTCCTGACACCGCGTGCAGTCGGCGACCTTTTTGGAGAGACGGGTGAGGGCCGCTTTTGGGTTGGCGGGAGGCATGGCATCTTCCATCGGTTCGGGAGAAGGCTCGGTCGGCGGAGTCGCCGGCGGGGAGACAGTCGCTTCGGCGGAATTCGTGTCCGTCGACAGAACTACGGGTTCGGACGAATCGGAATGGGCCGGTTCGGGACTCTCGCTGGCGGGAACGATATCAGGAAGCTCAACATTTGGGAGTTGAGTCACTCCGGCAAGCTGCCAGCCCGCGAGCCATTCTTTGAGATCGCGTGAAGTGAGTGGGCCAGATTCGTTCAAGAGAAACTCCGTTCGGACGTTGAACAGTCGAGCCTCGACCTTACCCAGCCGGGTCGGTGATGAAAAGAGAACGTCCGCGGTTTTTCTGGGCCGCCATCCACAATCGCCACGAACGTTGGTCGTAGCCGAAATTTTCACCCGTCAACTCCACCAGCGTGGCCAGCACCTCGGAATTGTGGATGCTCCGATGCAGTGTGACCGGTTTCCATTTGACCCCCGCTTGATTCGACATCCCGACAGGAGGATTGACGCGAAACCCGTAAGGAAGTTGCCCGGCTCTCGCCAACGCTTCAATTTCGGCGGGGACCGTTCCCGATCCCAACTGCCCGGCGTTGTTATTCCCATTGGCGGCAAACGTAACTCCTTCCCGCACGGGAACGTGAATCGTGAAGGCGTGGCTGGTGGTCAGGGCATCGATCAGAGGCCCCATAGCCTCGGGTTTCGCGACAGTCAGCAGTGCTTTCGCCGCACGATTGACGATCTTGTTTTCGGTATGTTCGAGATGCTGAGTGAAGAGCCGGCTCGCTTGTAGCTGATAGCGGTCCGGGATGGCTTGAACCGCTTTCTGTCGTAACGATTCCTCCCGATCGAAGATGGCCTGACGGGCGAGCGCTTCTTTGGCTTCGGGAGAATCGATGGTCTCCAGAATTTCGATCATGAGACTACGCGCCTGAGCGTCTTCATGGTGGGCGAACATATGGACCAACGCCGGTACCGCCTTCGGGTCTCTCAATTCCTGAAGTTCTTCCAAAGCCTCCGCGGACTTCTGAGGCGTAGGACTATACAACGCGGTCTTCCATCGCTTCATGCGGTCGAACCATTCCTGGCTGATTTCCTGTTGCTGCTCTTCGCGGTTGATCAGCTCCATTTCCTGCAGAGTGATGTAGCGATTCTCGTATTTCACGTATCCCTTCTGTCGCATCATTTCTTCGCGCGGCATCCATCCTCCCCGATGCTTGACGTGGTCGAGCAGCTTACGGGCTTTTTCGTGATCGGGTTCGAGTTCGACCAGACGCAACAGATGCTTGCGTTCCTGCTCGCGTAATTTCTGGCGAGCGCACCATTGCGCGAGTTCCCAATGATCCTCGGGAGTATCGAGCATCTCCCGCTCGCGAGTCTCATACTCCTCCACTCGGGGCGAACGAAAGACGAAAAAATCGACCTCCTCCCGGTCGATCTTCAGAAAAATCCCGGACAGCGAAACGATCTCCAGAGGCTTCGATTCGTCCTGGCTTTTGCCGCGGTCCATTTGGCCGCGGATTTCGCCGCCGTTTTTCAAGCGGATCACATCGGCGCACAGCCCACCCGCCATCGGACCGCAGACGGCGGCGATGAGAAGAGCGAACGTGATTCCGAATCGATATCGCATGAAACCTCTGTAATGTCCGGTTGTTTCGATCTTAACGGTTGAACGAGCGATCGATCAAAGGGATTTCGACGGATCACCCTGTTCCTGGCGAACCGAGACTGGCTTTCCGCTGAAATGTCTGCCTAGAATGAATACTTTGTAGTATTTGTTTAAACGTCCTATCGTCCAGTCAATTATCAGGAATTCGGTCAAATCTGACGGATTCGTTCGGACGGACGTCAGAAATTATGCGAGTTTTTCTCTGATGAACTTCGATTACTCTCCCATCGCGAAGACGAGGCCCGAGATGATGTTCCGGATTCGACTGCTCACGATCACTGTTGGCCTGGCTGTTGCCGGTCTGTTTTCGGTGACCGCTCACGCCCAACAGGCTCTTCCGTCCGCACGCTTACTGGATCGCTACGGTCTGGAAGTTCTCTGGAGCTCCCAGGCAGTCATGCACCAGAATCGCGATCATGTGATGAACGTCGAAATCGACGAAGAGTCGGTCTACGTGCAATCCCAGAACGGATTCGTTTCCGCCTTCGATAGTCAGTCCGGCAATCGCCGTTGGGCTCAATTGGTCGGACGCATCAATTCCCCCCAACTCCCTCTGACCTCCAATAGCGATACCGTGCTCGTTACCTCGGGCGTCAAACTTTACGCGATCGATAAATGGCAGGGCGGCGAACTGTGGCGACTCTCGCTGCAAGAACAAGCCGGCGCTCGACCGACCGCCGACGAAGAACGGATCTATGTGGCCACTCAACACGGCTCTGTATTCGCCTACGATCTATCGAAGATTTACGAGCTGTACCACTCGGGCCGGCTCCCCAAATGGTCGAAGCAGACCGAACTCTGGCGTCATCGAACGTCACGTCCCATTCACACGCCGCCCATTCGCTACGACGACCAACTGACGTTTGCCAGCCAGACCAACATCATCTATAGCGTCCGTCCGAAAACTGATAGGCTGGTTTTCCAGATGACGACCTCCTCGCATGTGACAGCCCCCATGGTTCAATACGGCGAATACCTTTTCATGTGTAACGACAGCCAGCATGTTTATTGTCTCGATAAAGCACTCGGTACCACCGTCTGGGATTTCATCTCTCGCTCGAAAGTCACGCAAAAACCGCGTTTCGTCAACAATCGTTGTTACGTCTCGCCGGTGGCGGGATCGTTGTATTGCATCGACGTCAACACCGGGGTCGAATATTGGGAAGCGCAGGAGAGCGTCAAATTCGTCGCCGTCACCGATAGCTATGTTGCCGCTGAAGACGAACTCGGCAACTTGCTGTTGCTCTCTCCTAACAGCACGGAAACCGATGTCGAACTGACGGCTCGCTTACCGTTCAAAGGGTTCAAGTACAAAGTGTCGAATGACCTGACCGACCGCATCTATATGGTTTCTGATTTCGGGCAGGTGATTTGCTTGCGTGAGAAAAGTAACTCCTTCCCCAAATTCTTCCGCAACCCGGACCGTCGTCCGATCGAACCTCTCTTTACGGACGAGAACGCTGCTGCCGCGGAGCCAACCGACGACAATCAGTGAGTATTTCAACGGGTTGCTAACCGACAGAGACCGTCTTGACGTTCACGAACTCCCGGATCCCTTCCGAGGAAAGTTCGCGACCGTAACCGGAATCCTTAATTCCCCCGAACGGTAAACGGGGGTCGGATTTCGTGAACGAATTGACGAACACCGCTCCCGCGTCAATTTTCGCTGCGAGCGAGTGTCCTTTTTCGAGATCCGACGTCCAGAGACTGGCCCCTAAACCAAATCGAGTCTGATTGGCGAATTGGATCGCCTCGTCTTCTTGGGACGCCACGGTCAAGGCGGCCACAGGACCGAATGTCTCTTCGTCGAAGGCCGCCATCCCCGACGTGACGTCTGTTAAGACAGTGGGGGGATAGAAAAAACCGGGACCGGCAGGCAATTCTCCACCGCACAATAATTGCGCTCCTGTCTCGACTGATTTCGCCACCTGGGAATGCAGATCCTCGCGTAAATCCTGACGCGCGAGCGGACCGATTTCGGTCGCTTCTTCAGCGGGATCTCCCATTTGAAGGCTCATCAATTTTTCCACGAACGCGTCTGTAAATTCCGTTGCAATTGATTGTTCGAGAATGAACCGTTTCGCGGCGATACAGCTTTGTCCCGAATTCAGCGTGCGGGCGGTCACCGCCGCCTCGACCGCCGCGCCGATGTCCGCATCCGCCAAGACGACAAATGGGTCCGATCCTCCCAGTTCCTGAACGGTTTTCTTCAGGTTGGCTCCTGCGCGTTTGCCGATTGCGCGACCGGCTCGCTCGCTTCCCGTTAAGGTGACCGCTCGAATGATGGGGCGATCGATCAATTGTTCCGCTCGCTCCGCAGGGAGGAGCAGGGTGGAGAACAACCCCGCCGGAAAGTCGGCTGCCGTGAAAAGTTCTTCGATCATCAACGCGCACCCGGAAACGTTCGAGGCGTGTTTCAGCAGACCCGCATTTCCGGCCATCACAGCCGGGGCCGCAAATCGAAACACTTGCCAGAACGGAAAGTTCCAGGGCATCACCGCCAACACCACTCCCAGAGGATCGTAACGGACGTAGCTTTTCTCGGCGTCGGTAGAGATGGTGCGCGAGGTGAGAAACTCTTCCCCGTGTTCCGCATAAAACCGACAGACCCAAGCCGACTTCTCGACCTCAGCGTAAGCCTGCGTGATCGGTTTCCCCATCTCGGCCGTCATCAGTTGCGCGGCGGAATCTTTTCGGGATTCCAATACATCAGCCAGCCGATTGAGACGTTCGGAACGGTCCGCGAAAGTCGTACCCCGCCAGCTCTGATGGGCGACCTGCGCCATCTGAAGCCGATTGTCGACGGCTTCCTCGGAATAGGGTTCATATTCGGCGATGACTTTTTCGGTGGCGGGATTGATGGACTTGATCATAAGTGGTGGATTCTGTGTTGGGGGGCCTTTTGTTCCCTGAGATTCATTGTATAGAATTGAGCGCTGTTACGCAGTAGGTTGAACTTCTACGACGGAACTCCTGCTTCCGAATCTCGACCGTTGAGGGACGAAATCCCATGGACGCTAACGACTCAAGAATGGACGTACTGGTTGATTCGCTAGCCTCGCTGACGTTACGTCGGGAAGCAATGAACTCGGTTAGCAAGAAGAACAAGGTCGCGCTTGAGCACGCGGCCGCGTTCGATGAACTGGTGAAAGATTTTGGCAATGACGGCCGTGAGGGGATGAAACGTCTCATGCGTCACGAATCCTTCGAAGTACGAAAGATGGCCGCACTCTACTTGCTCCGTTATTGCCATGATGAGGCAAAACAAGTCTTACAGCAAATCGCTGAACTAGATGAACTGGAAGCAGGACGAATCGATTGGATCATGAGGTTGTGGTACAGCGGCAATTGGGAACTCGATCCGGGACCGATTCCGGAGAATACCGGCTTCGGGACACAAGCACTTTTTCCTGATTGACTCCAGCGACTCTTTCACAAGTCTTCAAGAATGTGCCATCGATTCCAGAGCTATCAAATCCACCACGTTTAAGGAATCACTCATGTCCAAACAACATTTTCGACTCGCCGCGACGGAAGCGGTCGTCAGTCAGATGGCCAATCAACTCTATGCCGCCTATATTTCGACGGGAAAAGTTTCCCCGGAAGAGTCCGCGTCGTGGATGGAACGCTCGATCGAAGAAGCGATCGCGATTGCCAAAACGGTCGACGAATCGTTCCAGAGCGAACAGGAAATCAGCTGAGGATTGGAAGCCCGATTCTCACGCGATCCACTCGTCGATCACTTTTCCTCCCACATCGGTCAAACGGAAGTCGCGACCCTGGAAGCGGTGCGTCAGTTTGAGATGGTCGAGTCCGAACTGATGCAGCATGGTGGCGTGTAAATCGTTGATGTGGACCGGCTTTTCCGTCACGTTCCAGCCGATCTCATCGGTCCCCCCGTAGACCTGCCCTCCTTTGAGACCGCCTCCCGCCAGAAACATACTGAACGAGAACGGGTGGTGATCGCGGCCCGTGCCGACTTCCATCTTACCGCTTCGATTCTCTCCCAGAGGCGTGCGGCCGAATTCCGTGCCCCAGACGACCATCGTCGAATCGAGTAGCCCGCGTTCTTTGAGATCCTTGATAAGAGCGGCGATCGGCTGATCGACGCAACCGGCGTTGTAGGGAAGTTCGTTGGGAATGTTGCTGTGATGATCCCACGAAGCGTAAATGATGTTGATGAAGCGGACGCCCCGCTCGACCATTCGACGCGCCAGGAGACAGTTACGCGCAAAGCTCTCGTAGGTGTTCCCTTTCTTCCCCCGACCGCCGATTTTTTCCGGTTCCGGGCGATTGAGACCGTAGGACTCAATCGTGTCCTTTGTTTCACCGGAGAGATCGATCAATTCGGGAGCCGCTGATTGCATCCGGTAAGCGAGTTCGTACGACGCGATGCGGGCGGCGATTTCGGGATCGCGGACTTCGCTGTAGCGTTGCTGATTGACGTCTCGCAGAACGTCGAGTCCCTGTCGTTGTAATTCTTGAGGGATACCGCCGGGATTCGACAGGTTGAGCACCGGCTCTCCCTGATTGCGAAACAAGACGCCCGCATACGTCGAGGGAAGAAAGCCGGATTGCCACAACGTCGCTCCGCCGGAAGAACCGTGTCCGCTGGAGAGCACGACGTAGCCGGGCAGGTTCTGCGATTCGCTCCCCAGGCCGTAAGTCAACCAGGATCCCATCGTCGGCAGACCGAACGTCCCGCGACCGCATTGCATCATCAATTGACCGGGGTGATGATTGAACTGCTCGGAATGCAACGACCGCACCAGCAACAGATCATCGGCGACACCGCCGAGATGCGGCAGTAATTCCGAAAGTTCCATCCCGCTCTCACCATGTTTTTTGAACTCGAACGGCGACCCTTGCAGCAGCGCTTTGTCTTTTTTGATGAATGCGAAGCGGACTTCTTCGAGCATCGATTTCGGTAACGGCTCGCCGTGCCGTTCTTTCAAGATCGGTTTGGGATCGAAGAGGTCGAGGTGCGACGGCGCTCCCGCCATGAAAATAAAGATGCACGCTTTCGCCTGGGGATCGAAATGGGGATCGCGTGGAGCGAGCGGATTCACGAGGTCGGGTGTTTGTTGCGCGGCGGCAGAATTCGGGAGGCCGTCCTGAGACAGCATCGAACCGAGCGCCGCCATTCCCAAACCGCTGGCGGTTGTATTGAGAAATTCGCGGCGCGTATGAGTCGTGTATTGATCGATGAAATGTTGCGGATTCATTGTTGTTATCCTCTCACGATGAATTCATCGAGGTTCATGATTATCCGGACGGTGTTCACCCAGGCGGCATTCTCGACAGCCGACACTCCCTCGGCCGCGTGTCGCTCGGTGAGGGCTTTGGCATCTTCGGGATGTGATTGGTAATACTCGCGTGCGGCTTGCAGCAATTGCTCGAACTGTTGCAGTTCCCCTGCACTCGGAACGCGAGCGATGCACATTCTCAGTGCGTAAGTCAGTTTCTCGGCATCACTCTCTCCCCCTTCCGACAACACGCGTTTCGCCATGGCTTGCGAGGCTTCGGTGAAGGTGTCGTTGTTCAAAGTCACGAGCGCCTGCAATGGCGTATTACTGGAGGCCCGTTCGAGACGAGTCGTGTTCGAGTCGGGACAGTCGAAACTGATCAGATTCGGATGAGGAGCCGTCCGTTTGAAGAACGTGTACATTCCGCGGCGATATTTGTCTTCCCCCTGAGAAACGTTCCAGCGGAAATTGTTGGCGTAGCTCAACTCCGCCACTCCGGGAGGCAACGGCGGGAAGACGCTCGGTCCTCCCACTTTTTCGGACAGCAAACCGCTGGCGGCGAGATGCAAATCGCGGACGATCTCCGCTTCCGCTCGCAGACGATTCTGACGAGCCAGTAACAGATTCGTCGGATCGATCTCCTGTAATTCCGGTCGATAACGTGAGGACTGACGGTAAGTCGCACTGTTGACGATCAGGCGGATGAGATCCTTACGGCTCCAGTTCAAATCCCGCGGATAGGTCCAGGCGAGCCAGTCGAGAAGCTCAGGATGCGTCGGCGGTTCGCCGCGAACTCCAAAATCATTCACGGTCGGCACAATTCCTCGTCCGAACAGATGAGCCCAAACCTGATTCACGCTGACGCGCGGAACGAGAGGATGAGTGGGATCGACCAGCCACCGGGCCAGATCGAGACGATCGGGAGCTTCTCCCTCCCGACTCGATTGCAGAGGATGATGCTCTGAAATAATGGCCAACGCATCCGAATTCACCGGGTCGGCGGGTTGGAGAAAATCTCCCCGGCTCAGGATGTGTGTGTCCCGTTGGGCGGACGTCATTACCCGGACGGTCATCACCGGTTCTTCAGGAGCTTTCGCCGCGATCTGCTGGACCTGTTTCGCTAACTTTTGAGCTTCGACATCCCTCGAGGCGACGTGATCTCGGAGCACGGCTTGCTGTTCGTCGGTTCGTTTTTCCGCCGGGGTTTCCAATGCCAGTCGTACCGCCTTGGGGAGGGCTTTGAGGGGATCGTATCCGGAGATCGTCGAGACGCGGAAATGTCCGAGCGTATGCTGACCGCCGTAACTTTGGTCGAGCGTCAATCTCAGAAACTTAAACTCGGCGAGATCGACCGGTTCGGCTGTATAAAGAGTGATCTGATGATTTTTGCCCATCTGCGGGGAGATCGCCCACCCGGTTTTTGCTTCTTTGAGGAGTGCGTTTTCGGGCGGAAATTTGGATTGCGAGAAATCGGCTTCCGCTGTGGTGAATGCAATCGGCGCCGTTTGTTTGAAGTCTTTCGTTTTGGAAGCCACCAATTCGACATGGGACAGGACGAAGTTGCCGTGCCCCGTTCGCCCCGGTCCGTTGCCTCCCAGAGAATCGTGCGTGAGGGTGTCAATTTTCAAACCGGTCAGAGGAGCTTCGGGAATCGGGAGCGTGAGGGTATAAGCGTCGGTGTCGGGAGAGTTCCCCGCGGCGAGGATCGATCCATCCTCCTGAATCGTCAGTTCAGCTTTGGCTTTGGAAGTCGCCGCGATTGGTGAGGCGACTTCGGACTTCAACGGCATCGCCTCCTGTTTGAGTCGAGCGGAGATTTCCGCTAACCAGCGATCGATTTCCGGCTGAAGATTGTTCAATCGGTCTTCGTACTTCTGTTTTGCGGCGGCGAGTTGTTCGTCGTGTTTGGCTTTGTCGCGTTGATATTTCTCCATCGCGGCTTCGCTTTTGGCGATGGTACTGTTGGCTTCGTTGGCATTATTGAAGAAGGCGAACAGCTCGTAATATTCTTCCTGGGTAATTTGATCGTATTTGTGCGAGTGACAGCGGGCGCACGTCATCGTCAGCCCCATCCAGATCGCGGCCGTCGTTTCGGTGCGGTCGAAGGTCGCCTCCACGCGGAACTCTTCCTGATCCGTCCCACCTTCCGTATTCGTCAGAGTCTGGCGATGAAAAGCGGTCGCTAGAATTTGTTCGGGGGTTGGATTTTCCAGTAAGTCTCCGGCGAGTTGTTCGATCGTAAAGGTGTCGTAAGGCATGTCTTCATTGATGGCGCGGATCACCCAGTCCCGATAACGCCAGGCATTCGGACGCGGACGATCTTTTTCGTAGCCGTCGGAGTCGGCGTAGCGTGCCTTATCCAACCAGTGACGGCCCCAGCGTTCTCCGAAATGCGGTGAGGCCAATAATCGATCGACGAGCGATTCGTACGCCTCGGGTGACTTGTCGTTCATAAACTCATCGACTTCCGCGGGAGTCGGCGGCAGCCCGACGAGATCGTAGTAGAGACGTTTGATGAGTGTGGCGCGATCCGCTGCACGAGATGGCTCGATGCCGCTCGCTTCCAGTTTCGCCAGTACAAATCGATCGATCGGATTGCGTATCCAATCTTCCTTCCGGACTTGAGGCAACGCCGGCTTCTCGATCGGCTGATACGACCAGTGCGATTCGAATTTGGCTCCCTGTTGAATCCAGCGACGCAGGAGGTCCACTTCTTCGGAACTGAGCGGTTCTCCTTCGGGAGGCATGCGCATGAATTCCTCTTCTGAGGTCACGCGTGTGATCAACTCGCTCATCCCCGGCTGTCCGGGAATGATGGCTCGCGCTCCCGATTCCAGTTTGGCGAACGCCGAGTCCTGTTGATCGAGGCGCAGGCCGGCTTCCTGCTCGTCCGTGCCGTGACATTCCAGACAATGCTTCGCCAGGAGAGGTTGGATTTGACGTGAGAAAATCACGTCCTCTTCAGCAAACGTTAGCGAAGGGGGCACAATCCCCAGCATCAGGATCGTCAGGAGGGTCGGCTTCATCATGTTCAACCACATGTAATTTTTGGACTTCGGGCGAGCATCACACTGCCGCCGGGCGGTGGCAGAGGCGGGATCTCCAGCATAAACGATCTTTGATGCCCGCGAAACATTTTTTGGCTCGAAGAGTGCTTTCATTCCTGTTCGGAACGGAGTGCTTGAAGCTGCGATCGCATTTGTTCCGCCTCACGAACCGCTTGTTCGGCTTCCGGATCATTCCGATAGAGCTGGATGATGGCATCGTAGATGCTGATTGCCGTGAGTGGATCGTCGGCGGCGATGGCATCGTCTGCTCTGGCGAGCGAGCGTTCCAGGAAGGTGATTCGGCTTTCGCCACTCTCCGTCGCCTTTTCAATCTGTTTCAGGCGAATGTTGATTTTGTCTTTGATTCCGGAATTCTCATCATCTTCGGGCACCAGTTGATCGAGCGCCGTAAGAATCTCCCACGCTTTGCCGTCGTTGCCGATTTCGCGATAGTAGTCCACTTGCTTGAGGAGGCGTTCCGGTTCGCGGTCCACCAACTCCGTTTCTTCTGTGGGAGGAGTGGGAGCGGCGGTATCTCGCACAAAGTACGCGGTCCCCAAAACGACGATGATCAGTAGCATCACGAGCACGACGGTGTTGTCGAGCAGGCTGCCGATCGGCCCTTTCTGAGTCGCTGCTTCGATCTGGGCCCGCATCAGATCGCGCATCAAAGTAGCGTTGGGATCGTTTGAATCGATCACGCCCGAGGCAACCGTCTCGGCCAGATTGCTCTCGCCGCTTGCATTCAGAGTCAGATCCGCATTCTGTGCGCGTTGCTGATGCTGATTCATCTTTTCCTGAATGCGGCGGGAAAGCACATACGCATCCGGGAATCGTTTATCGGGTTCCTTCTCCAACAATTGGCAAATGATGTCGTTCAACCAGAGGGGAATCTCGGGAACGTACATGTTTGGACGATCGAACTGGCCGAACTTATGCTTCTGGATCACTTCGAGAGTCGTCTTACCGCTGAAGGGAGGACGTCCGCAAATCATGGCGTACATGACCGCGCCGAGGGAATAGAGATCGCTCTTTTTCGACGCTCGTGTCCCCTGGGCTTGTTCGGGAGACATATACTCCGCCGTCCCAATGATCCCCCCTGTTACTGTCAGCTTGCCCGCCGCAAAGACCTGGGCCACGCCAAAGTCAGTCAGTTTGATTTGATCGTCTTTATCAATCAGCAGGTTGGAAGGTTTCAGATCGCGATGGACGATGCCGGTATCGTGAGCCGCTTTGAGGGCGGAACATATCTGGATCGCATATTCGACCGCTTTCTCCCAGGGAATCCGTTTCTCCCGCAGGATCACGCTGGTGAGCGTGTCTCCTTCGACGTATTCCATCGAATAGTAGTACGTCTCATCATCGACGCCGCTGTCAATAAATTTGACGATATGCGGATTATCGAGCGATTCCATCGACGCGATCTCGCGATTGAAACGAGCCACAAAGCCGTCTTCGCGCGCCAGACTGGCCGGCAGCACTTTGACGGCGGCTTGTTCTCCCGTTTCCTCATGCACGCCGAGATAGACCGAACCCATTCCCCCCGAACCGATCTTCTTTTCAATTTTCCAGGAGCCGACCTGTTCCGGCATCGAAGAACCCGTGACGGCTTCCGATCCGTCCGCGGCGGAAGTTTCGGCCCCTTCCGCTTCCTGGGAGGAATTCGCGTGGTCGGGGACGGTCGGCTGGTTTTCAAAATCGTTGGTCACAACACAGTATCCTTGTGCGGAGATCGATAAGAGGACACATCTTATCAGAAGATGCGCTCAAAAGCTGAATTAAGTTTTTCAACAGGCTGCTAGCTGGACAGATTCAATCCGGACGAAATAATTTGCAGTTGGTCCCGGATTCTCGTTAAGCTGAGGATCTTCGTGAGAACTTCGGTTCAGTCCGTTTCCCCGCTCGAACTCGTTCTGACTACCACTACCTTCCTGTTAATTATTCTGGAGACTGTGCGATGAAATACTTTTTGTGTACCGCATTCCTGTTGGGGCTCGCCATGACGACTCATAGCCAGGCCGCTGAAAAAACTCCGCCCGTCCTCGACTTCAAGATGAAAACGCTCGACGGCAAAGAAGTTGATTTGTCGAAATATCAGGGCAAAGTTCTGCTGATCGTCAACACTGCCAGCAAATGCGGTGCGACTCCTCAGTACGAACAACTTCAAGGATTGTTCGAAACCTACGGTCCGAAAGGCCTGGAAGTGGTGGGATTTCCCTGCAATCAGTTCGGTTCGCAGGAACCGGGAACCGCGAGCGAAATTCGTGAATTCTGTACGAGCAACTACAGCGTCACGTTCGATATGTTCTCCAAAATCGACGTCAACGGTGCCGATGCGGCTCCGCTGTATAAGTATCTCACTTCCAAGGAAACCAACCCGGAATCACCCGGCCCCGTGAAATGGAACTTTGAGAAATTTCTGATCGGAAAAGACGGAAAAATCCTGGCCCGCTTCCGAACCGGCGTCAAACCGGACGATCCGAAAGTGATCTCAGCCATCGAGAGCGCTTTGAAGAAATAAGTCTACGGGTCCAGTCTCCCCGAGTTCGGGGCTGCATTCAGTCAGAACTGCTCTCCCACCGCAGGAAGTGAAATTCCTGCGGTTTTTTGTTGGATAAGCAAAACTATTGCCCAACATTTTTCTAAAAAAGCCGAATAAGAAAATTTCAAATTTGCTTATTCGGGGAATCACATGCTATTTTTGTACAAATGTCATGGAAACCAGAAAGAGATGATTATGCACAGCTTCTGAGGGACCAAAATCCTTGGTTCAGACTGAAGCACGTCCCCACCGATTTCTGCCCTCCCACAAAAAGACCACTTGCAGAGATACTCTGGAAGGCCCTTCTTAATCCACCCCTCAAACGTCATCAAGTTATCCTGGGGCCGCGTCGGGTTGGAAAAACGACGGTGATGTATCAAACAGTTCAGAAACTGATTGATGCCGGTGTCCCCGTTGCACAACTTTGGTGGTTTCGACTGGATCATCCTCTACTTGTGGAGCAAAGTCTTGGAAAGTTAGTTGAGAGTGTGATCGCTACGTCGAATGGCTCCGCAGAGAAACCGGCCTATTTATTCTTGGATGAAATCACTTATGCGGACAAATGGGATCTTTGGCTGAAAACATTTTTTGATGATCGTTGGCCAATTCGACTTGTGGGAACATCAAGCGCGACGGCAGCGATTCGCGAACAGGGAACAGAGAGCGGGGTCGGTAGGTGGGAAGAACATTTCCTGTCCCCCTGCCTCTTCACAGAGTATCTCGATCTTATCCATGCTGATTATCAGAATTATGAGTGCCGGGATTCACTCGATGAATCGATTCAGGCCGCAATCAATCAGTTCAACGTCCAGGATCTCTCGATTGAACGACGAAAATTCCTCGTAACAGGGGGATTTCCTGAGCTTCTGATTAACAACCCCGGTTCTGCAGACGAAACGTCGGCACTCTTACGTTCGCAACGCACACTACGATCTGATGCGATTGAAAAAGCGATTTACAAAGACATTCCGCAGTCTTTTGGAATTAGTGAACCAACAAAGCTTGAACGCCTGCTCTATACCTTAGCTGGACAAATCACGGGAATCGTCTCTCCCAAAACTATCGCGGGTGATGTTGGCGTTTCAGGTGTCACCATCGAAAAGTACATCAGTTATCTGGAAAGGGCATTCATCGTTTTTCAACTTTCCAATTACTCGGCCTCTGAAGAATCGATTCAACGAAGAGGCAAAAGGCTTTACTTCATTGATGGTGCGGTCAGAAATGCCGCATTGTTAAGAGGTATGCGACCTCTAGATTCAAACGAAGAGATGGGACATCTCGTCGAGAACATGGTTGCTTCACATCTTTTTTCGCTCGCTGAGCAGTCTGGAGTCAGGCTCTATCATTGGCGTCACGGAAAACAGGAAGTGGATCTCGTCTACGATCACCCCGAAAAGCCTCTCGCATTTGAAATCACTCTTTCAAAAAAACACAATCGAAAGGGAATCCAGGCCTTTACCAGGAAATTTCCTCGATTCAAGAATCGTTGCTACCTTGTTGGCCCCTCTTTGGTTCCCCAATTGCCCGCAGATAACTCGCCTGGCTCGCTGCCATTGGACGATTTTTTGGTGTTAGTAGGCCAACAGGCTCAAAGCGCTTTGGAACAAAATGTTCGGATTGATGAAATGCAGGACAATGTTGAAGGGTAGATTCCGCTCATCAGGAACGCGATTCTCTCTCAACTCTCAAATCATGAAAGCAAAGGGATTTCACCACGATTTTTTTTCAAAAAATTCAGGATTTTCTGTCGATTTGACCGGAAAGGGATCTCTCAATCCTCTGCAACTCCATTTCATATATAGGTTTACGGCCTGATCCGAGTGCATTGAAAGTGCCCCGAAAAGCACTATACTGAGGGATTCCTGAATGAAGGCCCCTCTTCGAGCGGAGAGAGGGTCCATTTTTTCTGAAATCGACCGATCACGAGGTGAATCAGGTGAGCGTAGCGGAATTGATTGATCTGAAAGAGTTGCTGGATCCCAATCGTCCTTTCGGACAGGAACAAATTCGCACTCTCGCAGAAGCGATGGCTTCACAACAGGCTTCCGAAGCCCGCCAGTATTTGACAGAACTCGGTGGACGACTGGACGACGGCGAAACGCTCTCCGACGCCGAATTGTTCCGCCTGGGAATTTTAAATTTTCTGTTCGGGCGTCATGAAAAAGCCAGCGAAATTCTGGGCAGCCTGACGCACGATCCTCTGGCTCCCTTTTACGCCGCTCAAGCGTATCTCTCTCTCGAAAAATACGATGAGGCGGCCGCCAAATTTGAGGAAGCGGGTAAACTTGGTTATGACAAAGTAGGCTGCACCCTCATGAAAGCCGGAGCGATTCGCGCCGGCGGAAAATTGGAAGAAGCCGAGCAAATCCTCAAGGGAATCGCTTCCGAAGCCGCCAGTCGCGCCGAATACTCGTTCCAGATGGGCTGCATCATGGCCGATCGGGGCGACACCTTCGGAGCCGTCGAATATTTCGAGCGGGCCGTCGATATGGATCCGCATCACGCCCGCGCCTTGTTCTGGTTGGCGGCGGAAAACGCGCTTCACGGTAACGACGAAGATGCCATTCGCTTGTACGAGCAGGCACTCTCCAAGCCTCCTTACTACATGGGGGCGTTGCTGAACCTGGGGCTGCTCTACGAAGACAGCGAAAACTACTCCGCCGCCGCGTACTGTTTCCGTCGCGTGCTGGAATACGATCCCAACAACGCCCGGGCCGAGTTGTACCTTAAAGATATCGACGCCACCAAAGATATGTACTACGACGAGGACTCGGTCAAGCAGGAGCAGAAGCTGCAACAACTGCTCAGCAAACCGGTCACCGATTTCGAACTGTCGGTTCGTAGTCGCAACTGCCTCACCAGCATGGATATCCATACGCTCGGCGACCTGACGGAAGTCAGCGAGCAGGAACTGCTCGGCGGCAAGAACTTCGGCGAAACGTCGCTGCACGAAATTCGCGATCTCCTCTCCGCTCACGGACTTCGCATCGGTCAAAACCTGCATCGCGCCAAGCAGCAGGAAATGATCATCGAGCAGGAAAACCTGTCGCCGCAGGAACAGGCCATGCTCAACAAGCCGGTCACCGACCTCAATCTCTCGGTCCGCTCCCGCAAATGTATGGCTCGACTCGGCATCAGCACCATCGGAGCACTGTTGCAGCGAACTCCCGACGAACTGCTCGCCAGCCGCAACTTCGGCGTGACCAGTTTGAACGAGATTCGCGCCAAGCTCTCCGAAGTCGATCTCAAGTTGCGAAACGACTGATTTCCGAAACAACGTCCGCAGAAAATCACAAATCCTCGTTCCTGTCTCGGGAACGAGGATTCTTTTTTGAAAGACCGCCAGAAACAGACCCGGCATGAAGACCATTTCACTCTCAGATCAAGATCGACAAACAATCAACCAAGCTGTCGCGAGTGCGGAATCCCGCACCACGGTCGAAATTGTTCCCGTGATTGGAGAGAGTTCGGCTCGATACAATCGGGCCGATGATATTGCCGGGTTGTGGTTGGGCCTGACCTGTTTAGTGGCTGTCTGGATTCTGTTACCCGCTCCCGCTCGCACTCCGGGAAGCTGGGGCGGTCTTGCTCAGTTGTGGTATCCGGTGGCGTTGGTGATTGCCGTCGTGACGGGATTTGTGATCGGAGTCGTCGTCAGTCACCATGTGGCAGCGTTGCGTCGCCTATTCATTCCACGACACGAACAACAGCGTGAAGTCGCCCATCGCTTGCAGCAGATCTTTTTTGACCGACGGATACGTCATACCTCACGCGAACACTGCCTGCTGCTATACGTCTCGTTGTTCGAACATCAGGCCGCAATTTTGGCCGATCCCCCGGTCCTTGATGCCGTCTCTCAGGAAGCGATCGACATTCTCTGTCGAGACTTCACGACCCGTCTCAAAAATATCTCGCCGGTCGTGGCGATCACAGAAACCGTTCACGACGCGGGAACTCTACTCGCTGAGAAGTGCTCCCAGGAAACTCAAGGTTCCGAATCCACCGTCGATGCGCTGGTCTTCATGACAGATTCGTAAACGGTTCGACGGTTTCACCATCAGCCACGTTCACGTCGCGAATCACGGCGTGCGGTCCGATCTCGCAATTCTCGCCGATCGTCGTCTCTCCCTCGATCACCGTAAAGGGATGAATGAGAGTATCCCGACCGATGGTGGCCCGCGGATCGATATCGACTTGCGCCGGGTTCACAATTCCCACACCCTCCGCCATCAGTTGTTCCAGACCGCGTTGATGCAGGACGGCCCTCACTTCCGCCAGATGCTGTCGCGTGTTGACGCCCATCGCTTCTTCGATTGTGAAGCAGGCGGACGCCGCGACCGATTTCCCTTCACCGAGCAACACTGCCGGGCAATCGGTCAGATACAGTTCTCCCTGACTGTTCGATTTGTCGATCTTGCCGAGAGAAGCAAGCAGCTCCTGGGTTTCGAAGATGTAACAGCCGGTATTGATCTCCTTGATCTCGGCTTCTTCGGGTGTTGTGTCCTTCTGTTCGACGATTTTGAGGAAGTTGCCCGATTCGTCGCGAACGATCCGTCCGAGCCCGAAGTTATTTTCGGTGACCGCCGATCCAATCACGCACGCCGCCGAGTGGGTCGCTTGATCGTCGATCAATTGTTTCAGCGACTCACTCGATAACAACGGCGTATCCCCGGCCAGTACCAGTGTCTGACCGGTTTGAGACTTCAATTGTTCCTCGCACATCATAACGGCGTGTCCGGTTCCCTGCGGATCGTGTTGCCAGACGAATTCGACATCCGGTTCACCCGCCAGAGCTTCTTTCACGGCTTCCCCTTCGTATCCGATGACGATCAACAGCCGGGTAACGCCCGCCGCCCGAGCGGCGTCCATCACGTATCGGATCATCGGTCGCCCGAAAATGGGATGCAGTACTTTCGATCGACGGGATTTCATCCGGGTACTTTTTCCGGCCGCCAGAATGACGGCAGTCATCTCAGTCACAGGTGTCTCACAATCTAAAAAGGGAGTGTTTGGAATGAGGCTTCGTCAAGAAACCGCGGCATTCAGGTCTATCAGTCAGGATTCTAGGGGAAGCAAGAGGGAACGAACATGCAAATCCTGAGGGAATTCAGCCTCTTGCGAAACCTCACGTCTTCGCCGTAGACTGAACTTGCTTCGACTCACACTCTGGAGAAGATTTCTATGCGCTATTTCGGGTTGCTGACGATATTGTTCACGCTTTGGAATGCCCCTCTCAAGGCGGACGAACGCCCCAATATCCTTTGGATTACCAGTGAAGATAACGGCCCGCATCTGGGATGTTACGGCGACGAATACGCCGACACACCGAACATCGACAGCATCGCCGAGCAGGGAGTCATTTATCAGCACGCCTGGTCCACGGCTCCAGTCTGTGCTCCGGCACGGACGACGATCATCACCGGCATGTATCCCCCGAGTCTCGGCGCTCAGCACATGCGATCGTCCACCCGTATTCCGGATCAGTTCAAACTCTACCCCGAATACCTCCGTCAGGCCGGCTACTACTGCACCAACAATTCCAAACAGGACTACAATCTCCCCGGCGGTAACGTTTGGGACGAATCGAGTAACAAAGCTCACTGGCGAAATCGAAAAGAAGGGCAGCCATTCTTCGCCATCTTCAATTTCACCACCAGCCACGAAAGTCGCATTCGCAGACGTCCTCACACGCCAGTCCACGATCCCGCAAAAGTGCGCGTTCCCGCCTATCATCCCGATACGCCGGAAGTTCGCCGCGACTGGGCTCAGTACTACGACAAACTGACCGAGATGGATCAGCAGGTCGGCAAAACGTTGAAACAACTCAAAGAAGACGGACTCGCGGACGACACTATCATTTTCTACTACGGCGATCACGGTTCCGGAATGCCCCGCAGCAAACGCTGGCCTTACAGTTCCGGACTGCGGGTTCCGATGATCGTTTCCTTCCCCGAAAAATATCGTCACCTGGCGGCAGACGATTACCAGCAGGGGGGCTCCTCCGACCGACTCGTCGGATTCGTCGATCTCGCCCCGACCGTTCTCAGTCTCGCGGGGATCGAGCCTCCCGAGCACATGCAGGGACACGCCTTCCACGGCAAGTATGAAGCCGACCCCCAACCGTTTATGTTCGGTTTCCGTGGTCGGATGGATGAACGGTACGACATGGTCCGCGTCGCCAGTAATGGTCGATTCATCTACCTCCGTCAGTTTATGCCTCATCGCATCTACGGCGAACATGTCGATTACATGTTCCAGACACCCACCACGCAGGTCTGGTATCAGATGTATCAGGACGGCAAATTAAACGCGGCTCAGTCGCATTTCTGGGAACCGAAGCCGGCGGAAGAACTTTACGATTTGCAAAACGATCCCGACGAAGTCAACAATCTGGCGGATAGCCCCCAGCATCAGGAGGTTCTCAAACAACTTCGTTCCGCGCTTCACGAACACTTACTCTCGGATCGCGATGCCGGCTTCCTCCCGGAACCGATGATGCACGCTCGCGCGGGAGACGACACGGTCTGGGAAATGACGCACGATCCGCAGCGATACAATCTCCAGAGAATCATGCAAGTCGCCTATCTGGCATCTAATCGGGATCCTGAAGAGATCAAAAAACTGGCTGTGTGGATAAACGATGATGATGCTGCCGTCCGTTACTGGTCGATTCTGGGGTTGAATGTGCGGGGAGAATCAGCCATCAAACAATTGCAAGCGCATTTGCAATCGCATCTGGACGATGAATCGCCCTCGGTTCGGATCGTGGCGGCGGAAGCCCTTGCCAAATTTGGCGATCCCAGTCTCCAGGAGCGTGCCATCGGGCAGTTGATTGATTTGAGCAACGTGGAAACGCACGGACCGTATGTCTCGACGCTGGCGTTGAACTCCCTCGATGCGGTCAACCCGGTTTTCCTGAAAGACTACGTCGATCAGATCAAGGCGTTGCCGACCAAACATCCAAGCTTACAGCAACGTCTGCGGATGTCGGCGGTCACTCCCAATCTGATCGATTATCTGATGGTTAAGATCAACGCCATGGATAAATAACGAATGTCGCTGGTTAGGTCCGGGAAAACGTCTCGTCTCCCGGACTGATTCTCCTTACAATCATCGGCATGTCGCCCGGAACTCCACAACCCGCTCCTCCGTCACCGAACCGAATGTTTGCCACCACGCGGTGGAGCATGGTCGTGGCGGCTGCCGAACGTCGAGATTCTGAATCCGATCGGGCGCTGGCGTCCCTCTGCGAGATTTATTGGACTCCTTTGTACGGCTATGTCCGTCGGCGTGTCTCGGATGCCGACGAAGCCCAGGAATTGACGCAGGCGTTTTTCGCCGAACTACTGGAAAAGAACTACCTGGGCGACGCCGATCAAAATCGCGGACGATTCCGCTCCTTCCTGATCACCGCCTTCAAACATTTCCTCTCCAAAGAGTGGGAGAAAGCCAGGACTCAAAAACGGGGCGGTCATCTGAAAACGCTGTCGTTCGATTTCCAGAAAGCCGATTCCTCTCGCGGCCTGGATCCAGCTGCTTCCTCACTGACGGCGGAACAGCTCTACGACCGCGAATGGGCGTTGACGCTGTTGGCGCGGATCATGGAACGTCTGCAACAAGAGATGCTGGTCAAAGATCGGGGCGACCAATTTGAATTCCTGAAAGGTTATCTGGTCGGAGAGCGGCAACCGGGAGGGTATCGCGAGACTGGCGAGCGATTGGGAATGAGCGAGGAAGCTGTTCGACAAGCCGTTTCCCGCCTGCGAAAAGAATATCGACGCCTGTTGCGAGATGAGATCGGCGAGACCGTTTCCGATTCCGCCGAAGTGGATGATGAAATCCGAAAGTTATTCCAATCTCTGGAGTTATAGAGCGACTCACGAAACAGTGTTCCCGCGTATGGCTCGTAGGGGGTCTATTTCCTAAGGGAGAAAAGGCGTTGTCGCGGTCACGGAAAAGAGCAACTTACTCTCGAAAACTGAAAAATCTCCTGTCACAAATCGGAGCCTTTCCGTCAGAGAAGAGTATCCACCCTCTTGAGGAGAGACTTCGATGACCAATGAGACCATCTGCCCGGAATGTGGACGAGACGTGCCGCCCAACGCACCGGCGGGGATCTGTCCGCACTGTTTGTTGCAAGCGGGGCTGGAAAGCCCGGCTCACGAGCCGACTCATCTTCAACAGTTTCATCCTCCGGCGGCCGCGAGTCTCTCCGCCTTATTCGATCAGTTAGACATCGAGTCCCTGCTGGGTCAGGGAGGAATGGGAGCCGTCTACCGGGCGCGACAGATTAAACTGGATCGCCTTGTGGCGCTGAAAATTTTGCGGCCGGAGTCGGCGTCGGATGAATCATTCGCCGAACGTTTCAATCGAGAAGCGCGAACGTTGGCACGGTTATCTCATCCCCAAATTGTCGGCGTGCACGATTTTGGAGAGCTGAAGTTTAGCTCGGAGAACGAGTCTCCGCAGACGCTCTATTATTTCCTGATGGAATACGTCGAAGGAGACAATCTCCGACAACTTCTCCAGTCGGGACCCCTGAGCGCGGAAGCGGCGATCTCCATCATCGCCCAGGTCTGTGAAGCGCTCCAATACGCTCACGAAGAGGGAGTCATCCACCGCGACATCAAACCGGAAAACATTTTGATCGATGCCCGCGGTCGCGTAAAAATCGCCGACTTCGGTCTCGCCAAACTGGCCTCCCCCTCCGACCAGGATTTTACGCTCACCGGTACGCATCAGGTAATGGGAACACCCCGCTACATGGCTCCCGAGCAGATGACCGGCTCGCGAGCAGTCGACCGCCGGGCCGATCTCTATTCACTTGGGGTGGTCTTTTACGAGATGCTGACGGGCGACATTCCCGCCGGTCGGTTTTCACCACCTTCCGAAAACAGCAATCTCGACCCGAAGTATGACGACGTGATTTTCCGCATGCTGGCGAGTCGTCCCGAAGATCGCTTTGAGAGTGCGGCGGAAATTCTGGAAGTCCTGCAAGCGGAGAGTCCACAGTCCGTCTCGATGTTCGTTCCTCCCGCGCATTCCCGGATGGGAGTCTCAACGATCATGGAACGGGGCGTCGCGGTGGCCTGGGGCTGGATGCGACCGACGCCTGCGTCAGAGAGTTCGCCACAAGCGGAAGCGTTGTCGAGCTCGACCCGCACATCGGTCATACCGATGATCATCGCCGCTTTGTGTCTCGTCGCTCTGCTCTTGATTCCTGCGCCTTGGATGACAGTCTCGATCACGGATCCGGATTTCGTGAGAGGTTTAACGGCTGAGCAGATCACTCACCTGCGTTCGCGACCGACCTATGCTTTGGTCAAATCGGGGATGGAAACCTGGTCCGGCTTGATGATGATGGGAGCTCTGATCGGGGTGATCGTTTCGACTTTTGCCATCCCCTCAACGGGAGCGATTTCACGTTGGAAGCCGGTGTTACTGACGACATTTTCGGCCCTGGCATTGATCAGTGCGGGAGCGTTCTGGATGGAGATAGAAGGAACTCGTCTTTCTTATGACTATGTTCCCGATCCCGCTCGGAATGACGTTTTCGATCGGCACGCAGCTCTAACGAGTTCGATTTCCGATCTCGAACATCGCGCGAATCCTCAACCCGTCTACCTGTTATGCCTGGGAATCACGGGACTTGTCCTGCTCCTGTCGGCCCGAGAGATTGGTCGCGTGGGGACCAATGCAAATTCCATTTCGGAAGGAACAGATTCCTGGTCTAGCACGCCGCTCGTCTCTCGACGTTTCTCCGTTCCCGGGCATGCGGATCTCGGTCCGAAAATCGTGTTTCACTTTTCGGCGCTCGGTTATCAGGTGACGGAAAACGAACCGGGACGCTGGGTCTTCGAACGGGGATCGAACATGGGCGGCTTGATGGCGACCGACATTCGTCAATATGCCACGAAGCTGACGGTTCTTGCTGTCGAGGCGGACGACGAAACGCAACTCGTCAGTTGCCACTGGAATGTGAATCTGATGGGAAGCTGGGTGGGACGCGGCGATCAGCGCGTCCTCGAACAGGAAGGTCGCGAGCTGGAACAATTGCTGTCAGGAAAACCGCCGAAATCTCTGGAATCCACTCCAATCGCGGCGACGGAAGCTGTCGATACGTTTGAAATCGAGCAGGAAGTCAGCAGTCCCGCGCTGGCGATGATCGTCTTCGGTTGCTTAATGTTATTAGGACACATCGGATTCATAATTTTCTCAATGAGTAATCGATCCACAATGGATAACGTCTGGGCGTTTATCCCCGGACTCCTCCCAGGTCTCTTAATGGCCGTGGGAGGGCTGTCCATGCGAAAGCTGGGCTCTCTCAGTTGGACCCGCATCGGTATCATCGGAGGATTTCTGCCGCTTTCACCCGCCTGGATCATCTCCGCCGTCATCTCCTCTTTTGCGCATCAAACACTCCAGAAACCTGAAGTCAAAGCCGGTTTTCTCGAACGAGCACGTCGCCGAAAGACCATCTTGTCTCAATGGAACGATGAAGAGACCGAACTGGATCGGGAGGCCCTGCATCAGGAAGTGAGCGGCCCGGCCATCGCGCTCATGGTTTTCGGTATGCTATGTCTATTGGGACACGGGATCTTTTTCGGAATCCTGTTGGCTTCCAAATATGAGGCCGAGATCTCTCCCATCATGTTGCCAGGGATGTTGACCGGATGGTTCATGTTTGTCAGCGGCTTGTGTCTCTATAAGTTCCGGGCGCGTGGGTGGACTCAATTCGGTCTCATCTGTGGAATGATACCACTCAATGCCGGTTGGTTGATTTCTCTACCGATTTGCTTGTGGGCGAATTTGATCTTCCAGCGCCCGCTCGTCAAGCAGATGTTTCTCGATCGTTCGCGTTTTTGGAACCGAATGACTCAATCCCGCCGCGAACAGAATCCCGGTTTACGGAATCGGCAGTTGTAAATTCGCTCAGAGGGAATTCATCAATTCGCTCATTGCCTCCACCATCACCGGCCCCGACTCTTCCGTAAACGGAAACTGATTGCAGTACTTGGGAGACTGATAAGCGGCGTACGTTTTCCGTTCGACATCGTAGGCATCCGGCAGATAGCCGATGCGACCGTTGGAATAACAGGCCAGCATGAGATACGGCAACTCGACCCGCTCGCGGACGTCCAATGCCAGCGATGTGAAAAACTCCGACGAGTTCGCCACGATGCCGAACTCTCCGAGACGAATCCCCTGGATTTCAGTCTCCAGCCATTCCGGTCGCGTCTCGAGATCGGCGAGCATCTCGTCGGTCCATTCGAGATTGAACCGGCACATCGCAGCGACCGCTTTCCACTCGTCGCCGCCGTGTCGCAAGACCATCTCGTGTGGTCGTGTGGTCATGACGCGACCGATGGTTTCCCTCCAGCCGGTCAGATCACGTTCTTCCATTCTTCGCTCGGCTTCGTCACGGTCCGAGTGGATCTCTTCCAGCGTCCAACGCCGCGTGGGAAGCTTTACGTTTCGACAAGCGGCGTTGAACTGCGTCGGGTCGAGTGGAACTTTCCCGGACAGAGAATGGACGCTGGCGAGGCAGAGTTGTCGCGCGGGAAGAGAGGCCCTGGTTTCCGACTCGGAGAAGCTGCGATGGAAGTTCACATCGCCGCACGCTCCCTGCAAGTAAATTGCAATCGCCTCGGGAAAGACCTTTTCCAGGTGGTCGCACAGTTCGCCGGGGAGGTCGCGACTGACGGAAAACGGTCGTAGTTTGGTGGCGACGGTCGGATGTCCCTGAAACCCGACCAGAATCGCCAGGGCGGATTCATCGGGACGTTGGATCAATAACGTCGTCAGATGGGGATCGACGGGGCCGTTGTCGCGCGTGCGATTGAACGTCAAATCCTCGACGGACGTGGACGCGACCGAGAGTTCCGCCGGTTCGCGCGAGTTCCAGGCCTCGATCGCCGCTCGGATCGCCTGTTCCGCGGCCCAGGTTTCATAGGTCGTATCGACTTCACCCACTCCTCGCAGTCCTCCCGAGGCGGGCGCGTTATGCGTGTGCGTCGCGGTGATAAGAATATTGTCGGGAGAAATGCCGGTGACGGACGCGATCCCCGAGCGAATTTGTTGAGTGAACTCCCGACTGATCACCATTAAATCGAGCGACAGAATCACCACGCACGACTCTTCACTATCGATCACCAGAGCAGACGCATAGAGTGGGTCGTGAATCTCCTGCCAGAATCGTTCCAGATAGTATCCCCATCCGGTCAATTCCACCGGACGAACGGGGGTAATCGATGTTCTGGAAACTCCTGCTTGAGCTTTCATGGAGGACTCCGCACACTTGAGAGACATTCTGTCGCGCTCGGACGCTCTCCCGGACACGATGCATTCTATCGAGACCACTCATGAAAATCACAAAGATCACCTGCTTTCCCGTACGAATTCCGCTGAAACCTGAATATCACATGATCTCCGCGCTCGGACAGCATCAGGTTTCAAAATACCTACTCGTCTCCATAGAAACCGAACGCGGGATCAATGGGGTCGGCGAAGCGACCGTGATGCCGCGCTGGAGCGGCGAAACGGTCTGGAGCGCGAAAGCGATCATCGAAGAAATCTTCGCCCCCGCGATTACGGGACTCGATACCGACGATATCGAAGGCATCTCCAAACTCATGGATCGGATGGCAATCGGTAACTGGTTTGCGAAATCGGCGATCGAGATGGCGTTGTGGGATATTCGCGGCAAAGAACAGGATGTGCCGGTCTACGAACTTCTCGGCGGCCCGGTCCGCGACCGGACGATCACCTGCCGCTTCTCGATGGGCGCGTATCCGGTCGAACGGGCACGAACCCGCGCTCGGGAACTCGTCGAGAAAGGTTTCACCACGATCAAAGTGAAAGTCGGGACGAATCCCGAGGAAGACGTCGCCCGCGTTCGGGCGGTTCGAGAAGCGATCGGCGACGACTACGAAATCGTCATCGATGCGAACTGCGGATTCGACGCGGATACCGCGATCGACGTTGCCCGGCAACTGGCAGACTGCAATGTCGCTCTGTTTGAACAGCCGACTCCCAGAGACGATTATGCGGGACTCGCTCGCGTGCGGGAAGCCATTGATGCCGAAGTGATGGCGGACGATATTTGTTTCGACTTGAATCAGGCACGCGAGTGTCTCAGAAACAACGCCTGCGATGTGATCAGCGTTTATCCGGGAAAGAACGCTGGCATTCGCCAGTCGATGGAAATTGCCTCACTGACGGCGGAACAGAATGTCGCCTGTTCCATCGGTTCCAATCTGGAACTCGACGTTGCCTCGGCGGCGATGTGTCATCTGGTCGTCGCGCACAAGAACATGCAAGTCGAGCGATTTCCGGGTGACATCATGGGCCCCGATTATCACTCGGTGAGCGTTGTGAAAGAGCCGCTGGTGATCGAGGGACCGACGATTACGATTACCGACCGACCCGGTTTGGGGATCGACGTCGATTGGGATGTGGTGTCGGCCCACTTGATTTGAAAAAGCGTCCCTCAAATAGAAGAAGCGATCGCAAAAACTCGCGATCGCTTCTTTCTCGTTGTAGCAGAGGAGGTGAGCGAGGGGCCCACCCAAACAACCGGCAGAAGATTACTTCTTCTTAGCGGTTGCTTTCTTCTTTTTAGCCGTTTTCTTTTTGGCTGTTTTCTTCTTAGCAGCTTTCTTTTTGGCTGCCTTTTTCTTAGGAGCCTTTTTCTTAGCTGCCTTCTTCTTCGTTGCCTTTTTCTTGGCTGCTTTCTTCTTAGCCACCTTACATCTCCTTAAAAACTACTCGGTGACATGGGAACCGCCGGCAAACCGGAAGCTGAACGGTTTCTGTTGTCACCCAAACGTGTCCAAGTCGCATCTTGTCAACCGTGACAAGTGGGCTGAGGAACAATCAAGCTTGAGGAGCGCGAATCAAAAAGGCGTTGTCTCGTTCAATGCATCATTGCTACCCAGCATTGTGATCATCATGCTAATTTTTTTCTGAAAATCTGCAAGGCCTTTGTTTTCATTCAAGCCGTTCAAAAGCGTGACCGTTCCAAAGGTAAAACGTGTTCGTAGAAGTCTTGCTCGTACTTGCTGAGTGATGGTTGAAACAAAAATCGTGGCGCGCGTGTTCGAGCGATCTTGTTAGTGATTCAAAAACAACTGGAAATACAGTGTTATTTTGCAATCGTCGTGGTTGGTGAGCTTGGGCGTTCTTCCATCAACATCCACGCGCTCTTACACACGTTGTTTCCAACCGGGACGATTCATCAGCAAAACAGGTCGGAAATTTATTTCCGATTTTTTTTGGAAACAAACCGACAAAAGTCAGTTCAACGATTCCAAAACCGTTTTCAGGTACTCGATACTCTCTTTCGCAATCCGTTCGCAACCGGGCGAGTAATCGAAAACTTCCACCGACACCCAACCTGAGTAACCACTTTCCAACAGCGCTTTCAGGATCGGTTCGTATTGTGTCTCTCCCATCCCCGGCCCCAGCAAGTTGGTGTCGTTGACGTGAAAGTGTCCCGTGATGTCGGCGTAACGATGAATCAGTTCGGGTAGCGAATCGGTTTCCGAACCCAACATCGCTTTCACATCCTGTTGCAAAACGAACAGCGGGTGATCGACCATCTCGATCAAACGCACTCCGTCGGCGCACGTATTCACAAAGTTGGTCTCTTTTGGAGTCAGCGGCTCCATGCAAATGCGGACGTTACGCTCCGCGATCCGCGGCATCACCTTCCGAAAGATTTCCGCCGCGTTTTCATAAGCCTGTTCCTCACTCACACCCTCTTCAAGGTTTCGTTGAAACGGCGAGCCGAACACCATCAGGTCGCCCCCGAAATCCGCACACGCCTCTCCCAGTTGAATGAGATAATCGGCAGTCGCATCCCGGACACCCTGATCGGCGGTGGTGAGATGCAGGCCTTCGGTTTTCGCCAGCAGCCAATGCAAACCGATAATCTGTAATCCGTGATCTTCGGCGACCTTGCGCAGTCGTTGCCGCTCTTCCGCGGAGACATCGGAAATCTTCTCGGCGAGGGTAAACGGGGCGAGTTCCAGTCCGGTATATCCCAGTTCGGCGGAGAACTGACATTGTCGTTCCCAGGGCCAGTCTTCGTACAGTTCCTGACAGATGGCGAATTTCATCGTCGAATCCTCGTGAAAATCCTCTGCGCGCGGAGGAAAGATTAGGTGCTCAGAATAATCGGCAACAATTGCCGGTCTTCAAGAGAGTAGCAGGAAACGAGACGGGATTCGAGGTTGTCAAAACGACGATTCGTCCAACCTCAAACAATCCTTCGCGGGCGAAGTTTTCCCCTAGGTCGGCGTGTGACGATTTTTCGGGAATGCAGCTTGTTCGAGTCGTCGAAAATAGAGCCGAGATATTCTTTTTGAGGAATCGATGCAGAACTGAGTGTGAAACGGTCGAAGAAAGATAATGTCGGAAACTCCACACAGAGGAGAGGTTCCGTCATGGATTGATCAATCTCATCGATGGACTCAGAAGAACTGAGGAACAAGGCTATGAAACGCCTCTTCGGAATCACAATTGCTTTGACGTTGCTGGCCGCCTGGGGAACGACTCAAGCTCACGCCGGTTACTGCGGTGCCGCCAGTTACAATAACTGTCCCGACTCCGATATCATTCCCTGCGGATTGTTCTGCGAAGCGCGCGATTGCTGCGTCGAATACAAGGTTGTCAAAGAGACGATCTGGGAAACTCAGAACTACACCGAAAAAGTCAAAGTTTACGATACGATCGTCGAACAGGTTCCCGTCACCTGCAAAAAGAAAGTCTACGAGACCTGCTATCGTCCCGAGACGGTCAAATGCAAACGCAAAGTCTATCAAACCTGCTACAAAGAAAAGTGCGTCAAAACCAAGCGGCCGGTCTACAAGACCTGCTACAAGGAAAAGTGCGTTAAAACCAAACGCCCCTGTTACAAGACGACTTACAAAGACGTCTGTTACACCGTCAAAAAGCCGGTTTACAAAACCTGCTACAAAGAGAAGTGTGTGAAGACGAAACGTCCGTGCTACAAAACCACGTACTGCGAAGTCAGCACCACCACCTTCAAGACCCACTACGAGACCTGTTACAAGGATGTCTGTTACACCACTTGCAAACCCGTCCATTACACCAAGGAAGTGGATGTCTGCTGCGGCGAGTGGAAAACTGTGATGGATCCCGGCTGTGCCGCTCCCGCCGATTGCACCGCCGACGGAATGAACCACTCTTCCGTCAGTTCGAGTTCCGGATCACACGGCAATGGACTCTGCCGCAAAGTGTGGGTCCCGAAAGTCGTCAAGAAAACGGTCAATTGCACTCGCTACGAACAACAGGTTTGCCACAAGAAAGTTCCTTACACCGTCTGTCGTAAGGTTCCCTGCACGGTGACCAAGAAAGTTCCCAAAACCAGTTGCACTTGGGTGGAAGAATGCAAAATCGTCAAAATTCCCCACACCACCTGCGACTGGGTGAAAGAACGCTGCACCAAGCGAGTTCCCAAGACGACCTGCACTTGGGTGGAAGAATGTAAGACGGTTCGCGTTCCTTATACGACCTGTAACTGGGTCGAAGAATGCAAAACCATCAAAGTTCCCTACACCACCTGCAAGACCATTGAAGAGTGCAAAACACGCATGGTCCCTTACACCAAATGCCGCACGGTCTGCGAAACGAAGTTCAAAACCGTCTGCAAGAAAGTGCCGCGTGAAGTCTGTGTGACGAAAACCCGGTGCGTGCCGCGGACCGTCTGTCGCAAGATTCCCGTCGATCCCGGTTGCTGTGCTCCTCAGGAAGCGACCTGTGCGGCGCCGAACGACGGCTGCGTGCAGTAATCACACGCTTTGCAAACTTGAAGCACATGACCGGACGCCCTTTGCGGCGTCCGGTTTTTATATGCGCCGAAGATTTTGAATGATGTGCGTCTCATTCGGCGAGTTGCTACACTGATCACAGATTGTTCCACACCAGACTGACCACTCAGGAGACTTCCAAGATGGGCGTTTATCTCGGCGTCGATATCGGTACCAGCGGAACCAAAACTCTCGCCGTACAAGAGGACGGCAATCTCCTCGCGTCCGCTACCGAAGAATATCCCCTCTCCAGTCCCAAACCGGGTTGGTCCGAGCAGGAACCCGAGGATTGGTGGAGAGCGACCATCGACAGCATCAACGTTGTGATGAAGTTGGGGAAGATCAAAGCGGACGACGTCAAAGGTATCGGACTCTCCGGACAAATGCACGGCTCGGTCTTCCTCGACAAGAAACACCAAGTCATCCGCCCGGCACTTCTCTGGAACGATCAACGAACCGCTGCCGAGTGCGCCGAAATTGAGAAGCTTGCCGGCGGTCGCAAGAAGCTGATTCAAATGGTCGCCAATCCCGCACTCACCGGATTTACGGCTCCCAAGATTCTCTGGTTACGGAATCACGAACCGAAGAATTTCGACAAAACGACGCAGGTGCTCCTGCCGAAAGACTACGTTCGTTTCCGTCTGACGGGAGAATTTGCGACCGAAGTGAGCGACGCCTCGGGAACCTTGTTGTTGAATGTCCGCAAACGGAACTGGTCGAAGAAACTCCTCGGGAAACTCGACCTCTCGAAAGATCTGCTGCCGAAAGTTTACGAGTCCGAAGAAGTCTCGGGGCAATTGACCAGCCAGGCCGCCAAACTGCTCGGCTTGAATGAGGGGACCCCCGTCGTCGGCGGTGGCGGAGACCAGGCCGCGTCAGCCATCGGAAACGGCATCGTGCGCAAAGGAATCATCTCGGCGACGATGGGGACGAGCGGCGTCGTCTTCGCGCACAGCGACGAGATTCAATACGACCCCAGCGGACGCGTCCATACGTTCTGTCACGCGGTCCGCGATAAATGGCACATCATGGGAGTGGTACTGTCGGCGGGAGGATCGTTGCAATGGTATCGCAACCAGCTTTGCCTGGAGGAAATCATCCAAGCGAAAAAAGAGAAGGTCGATCCTTACGAATTAATCACGAAAGCCGCCGCCGAGTGCCCCCCCGGTTCGGAAGGACTCTTCTTCCTTCCCTATCTCACGGGCGAACGAACACCGCACGCCGATCCGAATGCCCGCGGCGCCTGGGTGGGACTTTCTCTCCGACACGGCAAAGCACACATGGGCCGCGCCGTGATGGAAGGGGCGACGTACGCGATGCGGGATTCGCTGGAGATCATTAAAGGTCTCGATGTCCCGGTAAAGGAAATCCGACTTTCGGGAGGCGGTGCCCGGTCCGAATTCTGGCGACAGATGCAGGCCGACATTTACGGCCATAAGTGCGTCACCATCAACGCAGAGGAAGGACCGGCGTTCGGCGTCGCTCTGCTCGCTGCCGCGGGAACCGGAGCCTACAAAGATGTGGTTGAAGCCTGCACCGCGACCATCAAAACCGTCACCGTCACGAAGCCGGTCCTGAAAACCAAAAAGGTTTACAACAAACACTACCCGATCTACGGCGACCTGTATCAATCGTTGAAAGGTGACTTCGCCAAAATCGCCAAGCTGGTAGAGTAACTTTCGATGTCCTCCTCCTAATTCCTCCGGGCTCAATCGCGAGGTGACTCAAAATGCCCGCATTATTCCTCACCGAACAAGACGTCCAATCGCTCGTCGATATGTCGACCGCCGTCGATGTCGTTCAGGAAGCGTTCCTGCAATGGGCGGACGGTAAGGCGATGAATGTCGCCCGACGACGCGCCAAAGCGCCCGGCATCATGCTGCATTCTCTCTCCGCGGGAGCCGAGTATCTCGGCTATGTCGGTTGGAAAAATTACACCACCACCCACGACGCGGCCCGCTTTCACGTCGCCATCTACAACAACACCACCGGGGAGATGGCCGCATTCATCGAAGCCGATTACCTCGGTCAATTGCGCACTGGAGCGGCTAGTGGAGTCGCCACCGCCGCGATGGCGCGGCCCGAAAGTCGGACGGTCGGTCTCTTCGGAACCGGCAAACAGGCGAAAACGCAATTGGAAGCAATGTGTGAAGTCCGCAAGATCGATTACGTCGAAGTCTATAGTCGGGATGAAAACCGACGGGAGCAATTCGCCGACGAGATGAGCGAACGACTCGGCGTCGAAATCGAACCCTCCCCGTATCCCTCGGATGTGGTCGCCGAAAAAGACATCGTCATCACTGCGACGACATCGAAGGAACCGCTCTTTTCCGGCAATGAACTCTCCGAAGGTACGCACCTCAACCTCATCGGCTCGAATCATCTGCGAAAAACGGAAGTGGACCTGATGACGATCAGGCAGGCCGACGTCATCGTCTGCGACAGCATCGAACAGTGTCGTCTGGAAGCGGGCGACTTCGTGACCGCCCTCGAAGCCGGCGTGACCGAATGGTCGTTGATGCACGAGCTCAAAGATGTCGTGGCGGGGAAAGTGACCGGACGAGCCACCGAAGAGTCAATTACACTGTTTAAGTCCGTCGGCCTGGGGCTGGAAGACGTCGCCCTTGCCGCGGAGATTCTGAAACGCGCGACAGAACAGGGCGTGGGTGAAGAGTTGCCGTTCTAGTCTGTATCTCCTGATTACTTTTCTCGTCTGTTGATAATTCTAGATCGGTTCTTGAACGCTGTTCGCTCATGGTTTTTGGTCTCATACCTGACTAAAATTCAATACACGGTTATGGCTCCCTCTTTGATCAGGATATTCAACGTGTCATTAAGTCTCTCTCGTTATCATCGCCTCTTTCTCTGCACGATGATTCTCTGTTTGATCTCCCTGACCGGCTGCAACGGCGACTCGCAACCGGAGACCTCACAAACCAACGAGAAGGGCCTCACCAAAGTCACCCTCATGCTCAACTGGTTTCCCGAAGCCGAGCACGGCGGGTTCTACGCAGCCAAGGTTCATGGCTATTACGAAGAGGTCGGCCTCGACGTGGAAATCATTCCCGGCGGTCCGGGAGTACCGGTCCAGCAGAAAGTCGCTCTCGGAGACGTCACCTTCGGCGTGACCAACGCCGACGACGTTTTACTCGCACGGGCTCAGGAGGCAGACGTCGTCGCCGTGATGGCTCCGCTGCAAACCTCGCCGCGCTGTGTCATGGTCCACGAGTCGTCCGGCATCACCAGTTTCGATCAACTCAAAAACGTCACGCTCGCCATGAGCGGCGGCAAAGCGTGGGCACAGTTCCTGAAGCAGACGCTCCCGCTGGAGGGAGTTGAACTGCAGGAAGGGCCGAACGTGGCCAAGTTTCTGGTGGATGAGAACTACGCCCAGCAGGCGTACGTCTTCAGCGAACCGTTCGTCGCCGAACAGGAGGGGGGTGATCCGGTCAGTCTGCTGGTCGCCGATCTGGGCTTCAATCCCTACACCTCGTTACTGGTGACCAACCAGAGCCGCATCGACGAACAGCCGGAACTGGTCCAGAAAATGGTCACCGCCTCGATCAAAGGGTGGGACAAATACCTCGCCGAACCGGAAGAGACCAACCAGTACATCCACGCGCAGAACGACCAGATGAGTCTGGAGATCCTCGCCTTTGGCGTCGATGCGATGACGCCCCTGTGTGTGGTCAAAGAGGAAGGGGGCACCACCGGCCACATGACCGCCGAACGCTGGGAGACGTTGCATCAGCAATTGATCGATGTCGAAGCGATCGAGCCGGAGAGCGTCGATCCCGCCAAAGCCTTTACGGCGGAATTTCTGAATTCCAAAATCGAATGAGAACTTCACCCACCGATGTTGGTTGAGTCGAGAGAAGCCCGCGCCGCCTTCAGGATGATGAGACCCATGTTTGACCGCCGACCGACAACCTTTTCAGTAGTTCTGTTCCTGTTGTTGTGTGGGGAGAATGCGTCACTTCCCGCGCAGGAATTCCGACAGAACATCCAAACATTCCTCACCAACAATTGTGCCGACTGTCACGCCGACGGCGTCGAAGAGGGAGGTCTCGACCTCGGCCGGTTGGGGAACGACCTCAGCGACGCGGCGACTTTCGCAAAATGGGAACGGCTCTACGACCGCGTTCGCATGCGCGAGATGCCGCCCGAAGATGCCGAACAGCCGGCTGCTGCCGACCGGCAGAAATTTCTGCGATCGCTCGGCACTCCGCTGACCATCGCGCATGAAAGGACCAAAGGAACGGTTCTGCGTCGCCTCAATCGTCGTGAATACGAACACACGATGAACGACCTGTTCGGTACGAATCTCGATCTCGCGGGCATGCTTCCCGAGGACGGTCGCTCCCACGAATTCGATAACGTCGGTGAGTCGCTGGGGATCTCTTTGGTCCATTTGCAGAAATACATGGAAGCAGCGGAGAAGGTTCTCGATGAGGCCATCGCCGACACGACCGAGCCTCCCGAAGAGGTCCACATCGAAGGCAGTTACGCCGACACCCGTGAAGCAGAGAAGTTTCTAGGGCAGCGATGGAAGCTGTTGCCGGATGGGGCCGTCGTCCGTTTCAGCGGCGGCGGTTATCCGTCGGGGATGATGCGGGGGACCGATCCGCGAGAACGGGGACGTTATCGCGTCAAAGTCTCCGGCTATGCCCATCAGTCCGACAAACCGATCACCTTCTCGGTTGGAGGGACCAGTTTCGCCCGCGGTTCCGAAAAACCGATCTACGGTTTCTGGTCCTTCCCTCCCGACAAACTGACCACCATCGAATTTGAAACCCTGATCGACCGCCGGTACATGATCCAGATCGAACCGTACGGCATTGCCAATCCCAACCGTTACAAAAACGATCAGGACATCAACGACTACAAAGGACCGGGACTGGCGATTCTGAAAGTCGAACTGGACGGCCCCCTGGTGGGCGAGTTTCCCTCGCGCGGTCACAAACTGATTTTCGATGGTCTGAACCGGGAGGAGATTCCGCCCCGAAATCCCAATGACCGCAAGCGAAGAAACTACCAGGCCCAGTTTGAAATTAAGACGGATAACGAACGTCGCGACATCGAACAGAGTCTGTTACGCATCACCGAGAAAGCCTTCTGCCGACCGGTCACATCGTCGGATGTCAGACCTTATCTCGACTTGTATGAGGACGAACGCCA
>JABURQ010000166.1 GCA_014762625.1 Planctomycetaceae bacterium
CAGGGCTGCTCGCCGAACAATTGAAGCTCGACGGCGATCTGGCTCGACGTTGCGGCTTCCTGCACGACATCAGAAAGGCCGACGACCATGAAATGGAGGGGGGAAATCCCGCCGTCGGTGCGGAACTCCTCAAACGCTACGGCGAATGTGAGGAAGTGGTCCACGCTGCCGCCGGTCACCACGACGACATCCGTCCCGAGTACATCTACACGGTTCTCGTCGCGGCCGCCGATGCCATCTCCGCCGGTCGTCCGGGAGCCCGTCGTGCGACTCTCGAAAAATATGTCCGTCGTCTGGAAGAACTCGAAGCGCTCGCTAACGGTTTCCCAGGCGTCGAGCAGACGTACGCGGTTCAAGCCGGACGCGAGATTCGGATCATCGTCGATCCGAAACATGTCAATGACCGCGAAGCCGCCAAAATGAGCAAGGATATCGCCAAAGCGATCGAAGAGACGCTTACATATCCCGGCGAGATCAAAGTGGTCATCATGCGGGAATCGAGGAGCGTCGAATACGCGAAGTGATGTCGCGGTGGATAGGTTGGTTGTCCGAATTTTCTCGTAAAATACCATCTCTTAAGCTAATATGGACATTCCGCATCGAACTTCCTGTTTTCGATTAGTTATGCTCAATACGCTTGTTCGCAAGTTCCTGTTCCTCTCTGTCGGTATCGTATTGCTACCGCTCCGCGCCGACGCAGATGAAATCCCCCTCCAGGCAGGATGGAAGACCAACGGCCTCGCCGAAACCCGCTACGTCATCACCGGAACCGAATCACGTAATAATCCACTCCGGCGTCAACTGGAAACGCCGTTCACCGGCGAAGAACTCTACCTTCGCTATCGAATTCGCTATGACGCGAAGACACTCGATACACCGCTCCAGGACGAAGGGGAATTTTTTGTCTTCTGGTTGGACGAGCAGGAAGGAACCGACGGCTCGACTCACAGCGGCAACGTCCCCAACATCGGAATCCACGTCGCCAACGACGAAAATCATTTCATGGCTCGGTACACTTCGAGTCGGGAAAAACACGCTGACGTTTTGGAAGGCGATCGCGATTACCTGATCGTTGCGCGTCTCTGGAAATCGAAACCGGGAGCAGACCAGCCATTCGATCAACTCAATCTCTGGGTCGATCCGGTCGCTGACGACGAACTCTCTCCCGACGCCACCATCAGCCAGAAAAACGCCATCACCACCATCGCTGCCGTCGGGTTCTCCACCGGTGCCAAAACCGAGTACGGCGACCGGATCGAAGTCTGGGACATGGGGCTCTCCGACTCTTGGCGCGAGATACTCAAACTCCCTCCTCAGGAAGAAACGACTTCGGTCCCTGAGGTGATGGTGGCTGAGAAAACGGTCCACTTCGAGAAGGACATTTATCCGATTCTCAAATCCCGCTGTTTCTCCTGTCATACGGGAGCAGAGCCGGAATCGGGAGTCCGTCTCGATGTGCTCGACGAAGTTCTCAATCAGACCGCTCCTCGTAACGCCGACAACAGCCAACTGATCAAGTTGATTGTCGAGGGCGAAATGCCGCCCGAAGGCGATCCCGTCACAGATGAGGAGTTGATCGCTCTGAAAACCTGGATCGACGAAGGTCTCGACTGGGACGAACAACTTCTCCCAACTCCGACACCACAAACCGACCATTGGGCCTTCCAGCCGATTGCGCGCCCCGAAATCCCGGATGTCCTGAATAAAAGCTGGATCCAAACGCCCGTCGACGCCTTCATCGCCGCGCGGCACGAGGAACAGAACCTGAGCCCGAATCCGCCCGCCGATCCTCTGACGTTACGGCGTCGCCTCTCTCTCGACCTTCGCGGCTTGCCGCCGGAACCCGATACCGGAAAACCGCTCGAACAGATCATCGAACAACATCTCAATGATCGTGCCTACGGCGAGCGTTGGGGACGACACTGGCTCGACATCGCCCGTTGGGCCGAAAGTAACGGCCACCAGCATAATCGGATGCGCCCCTATGCCTGGCGTTATCGAGACTGGGTGATCGATGCCTTCCACAGCAACAAACCGTTCGACGAATTCCTCCGCGCACAGATCGCAGGGGACGAACTGACCCCTTTCGATCCTGACAATATCATCGCGACCGGCTTTCTCTCCTCCGCCCGCTACAGCGGCAACGAACTCGACAAAGAAATCCAGCGGAACGATATTCTGGTCGATCTGGTCAACACAACCTCGAAGGCATTTCTCGGCATCACGATGGAGTGCGCCCAGTGTCACACTCACAAATTTGACCCGCTGACGATCCGCGATTACTACCGCATGCAGGCCTTCTTCACCCAGGGACAACCGGGCAACGTCGTGATCGCCGAACAACGCGAAGAGGCGAAACAACTGATCGCCGAACGCTGGCGAATTTTCGATAACGTCCATCATCGGATGGTCGAAGTCCGCCGGCGACAGGGCGTTCCCGAGCCAATTTACGTCATCCCCAAATCGGTCGAACGGGGGATGCGGGCCGATGAAAAAGCGCGCTACAATCAATTGAATCAACAAATAGCCGAACTGGAGCAATCGTGGAGTTTCTACTCTCCCATCTCCGCCGGCACCGATTTGCCGGTCGCGCCGCACGAAATGCGGTGGCCGCTCCCGCGGGAGAAATCCTCTCTCGAAAATCGGCAAACCATGCTGCTCGTCCGAGGCGATCCGATGTCGAAAGGCCCCACGGTCGATCCCGGTTGGCCGGCCGTTTTCGGTTCCACGCCCGAAAATCTCGTGCAGCCGCGCACCGCGTTGGCCGACTGGATGACCTCCTCCGATAATCCGCTGACCGCCCGCGTCTGGGTCAATCGTATCTGGCAATGGCATTTCGGCCGCGGTATCGTCGAGACCAGTTCCGACCTCGGAACGCAGGGGGCGAAACCGACGCACCCCGAACTGCTGGACTGGCTCGCTTCGGAACTGATCGATTCCGACTGGAACACCAACCACATTCACCGCTTGATCCTCCATTCCGCCACCTATCAGCAATCGTCACAGTCCTCTCCTCGAAACGCCGAAATCGATCCCGAAAACAAATGGTATTGGAAGTGGGCGCCCCGGCGTCTCGAAGCGGAAGCGATTCGCGATTCGATGCTGGTCGTCTCGGGACAACTGGAGACCTTCGCGGGTGGTCCGAGTCGTCCGGAAGATGCTCACTGCCGATCGGTTTACCTTCGTCAGAAACGAGCCGACCTGCCGGACCAGCAATTACTGTTCGACAGTGCCCAGGGAATCGTCAGCTGCGCCAGACGCCGTGTCTCGACATCACCACTGCAGCCCCTGTGGCTGCTGAACAGTGAGTTTGCTCAACAAGCCGCCGACCGACTTGCCCAGCATGCGGGATCATTAGAAGAAGCAGTCCAACTGACCTTCGGACGCCCGGCCACCGACGTTGAAATGCAGCTTCTGCAATCCCTCGCCGACGAATATGGACTCACCTCCGCCTGCCTGACTCTCCTGAACGCCCACGAATTCCTGTATATCCCATGAACGCAACACCTGCCGACAACCTGTTCGATAACTCTCTCAGTCGGCGTTCCGCGCTCAAAGGAATGTTCGGACTCGGTGCGTCATCGCTCGCGCTGCAAACATTGCTGGCGGCAGAGAGCGAAAACATCATTCACAAACCGCATCACACGCCGACCGCGACAAACGTCATCTTCCTGTTCATGTCGGGCGGTCCGAGCCAGGTCGATACGTTCGATCCCAAGCCGGAACTCACACGTCTCGAAGGGAAAGACGTTCCTGAGTCGATTGCCGCTCAGGTCCCGAAAATCAAACGCGCCGGACTCAAAAATATCATGGGGTCGCCGTGGAAATTCGCCCGCTACGGCGAAAGCGGTCTCCCAGTCTCGGAACTGCTGCCTGAAACCGCGAAACTGGCTGACGATCTCTGCGTGATTCGCTCCATGTCGCATCGGAATCCGGTGCACGGACCGGGAGAATGCGTGGCACTCACCGGCAGCGCCAGCGGCGAACGTCCCTCTCTCGGTGCCTGGTCGATTTACGGCCTCGGTCGGATGACGGAAGAACTCCCCGCCTTCATCACGATGAACCTGCACAACGACGGCATGCAGAATCCGCAGGCGGCAGGCTGGAACGCCGGTTTTCTCCCCACCCGCTATCAGGGAACGGTCGTCGATCCGTCAACAGGGATTCAGTTTGTCAACATGCCTGAAGGAGTCACTCCCGCTCAGCGACGACGGGAACTGAACGTCATCCAGCAGCTCAATAAATCGTTCCAGAAGTCTGTCGGCCCACAAAGCGAACTCGAAGCCCGCATGCGCAGCTATCAGATGGCCTTTCAGATGCAGACCGCGGCCCCCGAGCTGTTCGATGTGAACACTGAAACCAAGCAAACACAACAAGCCTACGGCCTCGAAGAAGACGCCACAAAAACCGTCGGTCGAGGTTGCCTCATCGGACGCCGGATGGTCGAACGGGGCGTGCGCTTCGTGCAAATCCGCGTCGGCGGTTGGGACGCCCATTCAAATATCCAAGGGAATCACGAACGGCTCGCGAAACGAACCGACGGACCGATCGCCGCGCTGCTGTCCGATCTGAAAACGCGCGGCCTGCTCGACACCACCCTCGTCGTCTGGGGCGGAGAATTCGGACGCACTCCGACGATGGAAGGGCGGGGCAGGGGGCGCGATCACTCTCCCGCCGCTTATTCGGTCTGGCTCGCGGGAGGCGGCGTCAAAGGGGGACATATCATCGGGGCGACGGATGATATCGGTTATACGGTCACCGATCGTCCCGTCAAACCGCTCGACCTGCACGCAACCATTCTGGATGCCCTCGGGATCGACTCCGAAAAACTGACCTACAACCACCACGGCCTGATCGAAACGCCCCTCGGCGTCACCGGCGGCTCGGCCGTCACGGATGCTTTCTCATCATGACGTCAATCACTGGACCGCGGCGAACGACTTTGATTTCAGATGCCGCGCGGCCCGCGGCTCTGTGTGCGACGCCTGATTAGAGCGCATGAAGATTAATTGTAGCGGTAGCCGCAGTGCCTCAAGTAGTTCCGA
>JABURQ010000114.1 GCA_014762625.1 Planctomycetaceae bacterium
AACCTGGGAACACGCGATTTCTCCGACTTCATCTACCTCTACTCGGAGTTTGCCCTGGCAGAATTCCGACGACAGAAACGGGATGATTCCGCGGAATTCGATCGTCCGATGCTATTCGATGTTCAGGAAGGTCGAATAGCGAAAGCGAATCGCAATAACGAACCGCTCTACATGTTCGCTGCGCTGCAGCGTCACCTCAACTACCCGAAAGTACCGCGGACGAAACGCAAATCGGACGAGTCTCCGTTTTCTCCCGCGCTGGAAGCCAGGTTGACGCGCATCGAGAAACGAATACAGCTTATCGAATTGGAGCAAAAGAATTCGCTCGATCTGACGAAGTTCTATAAGCAGCCCGATGAAAACGAGGCGCACCCCGGTTGATTGATTCATTCGGCGGTTTCGAGATCGTCTTCCGTAAGACAAGCCATCAGGTGGTAAAGCTGCTTCTCTTCGCAAGCTTGCTTAAAATCGTCGCTCATGCTGTTGAGGGTTGGATCGTCCCACTCGATGAAGATTTTCTTGTTTCCTTTTTTGCCGGAGACTTGAGAAATCGTCCCCGTCCATCCCGAAATGGAGTGGCCCGGTAAATCGGGTGCTTCCACGCCCTCTTTCACTCGAACGGATGATCCCGCGGAAAATTCACCGGCCATAGCCGTCTCTCCACTGTTGACGTCGTCTCCTAGGTTCGCATCAAGGTCGAAAGTCGTCGGTAGACCTTGCGTTGTGCCTCAGAATGTAACGGATCCGGCGGCGGGTGTGAAGTTCTCCTGTCGGCAATCCGTCCAGAAGGAGGTTTGTGTTTGTAAAACACTTGCGTGTATTGGTTTATGTTTTTAGTGATTGCGCAGGAAAGCCCGTTTGCCGGGATACAGAAAGGCGGATCATGACGGTTGCCTCTTGACCAGTCAAGTTTTCCCATTTATCCTGTCGAGTATGTATCAATGGGGACTGTTGTGTCCGCCGGAGGCTCCTAACCTCTGCTTCGACCCACCTTTGCGGATACAATCGCGTTAAGCCCACCGAAAGGATTGCACCCATGCTGACACTCTTTAGCCAACCGAAACGAGACCGACGTCGCTTCTGTGATGGACTGGACCGACGCGACTTTCTGAAAATTGGCGGCTTCTCTTTTGGAGGACTTGCCCATCTCGGTCTTCCTCAAATCTTGAGAGCGTCCTCTCCCTCTCCCCAGAGCAGTTCTCGAAAGTCAGTTATTCATGTCTTCCTGGGTGGCGGACCTCCGCATCAGGATATGTGGGAAATTAAAACAGAAGCCCCGTCGGAAATTCGGGGAGAGTTCGCACCGATCTCTACGAAGGTTCCCGGCATCCAGATCGGCGAAGTGTTCGAAGGAATCGCCGCGCGGATGGATAAATGTGTCGCCATTCGCAGTGTTGTCGGAAACTCGGGCGCCCATGACGCTCATCAGTGTCTAACCGGTTACGACCGTCGGTCGCTCAATTCCATTGGCGGACGCCCCAGCATGGGTTCGGTCTTGTCACATCTGCGCGGTCCCGTCGATCCCGCAATTCCCGCGGCGGTGGCTCTGGCCGAAAAAACTCGACACGAACCATGGTCCGAACCCGGTCCCGCCGGATTCCTGGGCCCTGCGTACCAGGCGTTTCGTCCGAACGGTCAGGGGATGGATGACCTGACCCTCAACAACATCACGCTCGATCGTTTGCAGGATCGAAAAGAACTTCTCCGCGGACTCGACACCCTGAAGAAGTCCGCCGATGTCGGAGGCATGCTCGACGGCGTCGACGCTTTCACCGAAGCCGCGTTCGGCGTGTTAACGTCGAGCCAATTGGCCGATGCGTTAGATCTCTCCAAAGAGGATCCGAAAGTCCGCGAGCGATACGGCAACGGAAAACCTTACAACTACCAATACGATGGGGCTCCCACCTGTAACGATCATCTGCTGATCGCACGCCGACTGGTGGAAGCCGGAGTCCGCTCGGTGACGCTCAGTTACGGTCGTTGGGATTCCCACAGCAAAAACTTCGACCTGGTTCGCGACCACGGCGGCAAGCTCGACAAAGGGCTCTCCGCGTTGATCGACGACCTCGAAGTACGCGGAATGCTCGATGACACGACGATCGTCGTCTGGGGTGAATTCGGACGCACGCCCCGGATCAATCAGAACGCCGGTCGCGATCACTGGCCGCGCGTCAGTTGCTGCCTCCTGATCGGAGGCGGCATGCAGACGGGACAAGCGATCGGGGCCACTAACCGTCTCGGCGAGCACCCCGCTGAGCGTCCTGTGAATGTGCAGGAAATCCTCTGCACGGTCTATCACAATCTGGGCATCGACGTCATGAACACCACGATTCCCGATCCGACCGGTCGTCCTCAATTTCTGCTCGACATTCGGGAACCGATGAAAGAACTCGTCTGAGAGCTTTTGTAACAAATTCTGACTTTCACTCAGGCCGGCTGGAGAATTCCATCCGGCCTGTTGCTTGCGCGGATTTCGCTGAAATTCCGGTCAGAATGCCGATCCCGACCGCCGTTCCCTACCGATCCGGTCCCGAGGGAGATAAGATGAATCTAGAGTGGAACTTCTGAAGTTTCCGCCTCTCAATTATCAACGCATACATCCGATCAAACCACTATCACCAAGGGAGTCAGCTATGAGCGACGGTCATCCGTTCAACGCGGAAACCACGTTGTCCACCGCCGCCGGTGAATTCAAATATTACAGCTTGCAGAAACTGGCCGATGACGGCATCGGTGACATCGCGACCCTGCCCTACTCCATCCGTGTGTTGTTGGAATCCTGTCTGCGGAACGTTGACGGGTTCGTCGTGACTGAAGATGACGTCAAAGGACTGGCCAACTGGCAGGCGAAAGCCGACGAACGGGCGGAATTGCCGTTCAAGCCGGGACGCGTCGTCCTGCAGGACTTCACCGGCGTTCCCGCGGTCGTCGATCTCGCCGCCCTTCGCGAAGCGATGAGTCGTCTCGGCGGCGATCCGAAGAAGATCAATCCGCTCGTCCCTTGCGATCTGGTGATCGATCACTCGGTTCAGGTCGATCAGTTCGCCTCGGAACTGGCACTGCAATACAACGTCGATAAAGAGTTCGAACGGAATCAGGAACGCTACGAATTCCTCAAATGGGGACAGCAGGCGTTCGAGAACTTCGGCGTCGTGCCACCGGCTACCGGTATCGTCCATCAGGTCAACCTCGAGTATCTGGCCAAAGGTGTTCTGACCAGCGATGGCGTCGCCTATCCCGACAGTCTGGTCGGAACCGACAGCCATACCACGATGATCAACGGTCTCGGCGTTCTCGGTTGGGGTGTGGGGGGCATCGAAGCCGAAGCGGTGATGCTCGGCCAACCGATCTACATGCTGACTCCCGAAGTGGTCGGCTTCCGACTCTCCGGACATCTTCCGGAAGGAGCGACGGCGACCGACCTCGTACTGACCGTCACGCAGATGTTGCGACAACACGGAGTCGTCGGCAAGTTCGTCGAATTCTACGGACCGGGCTTGAGTCAGATGTCTCTCCCCGACCGGGCCACGCTGGCCAATATGGCTCCGGAATACGGAGCGACCATGGGCTTCTTCCCGGTCGATGAGGAAACGTTGCGTTATCTGGAGCGGACCGGTCGTTCCGCAGAACTGATCGACCTCGTCGAGAAGTACTACAAAGCACAAGGCATGTTCCGCACCGATGACTCTCCCGAGCCACGTTTCTCCAGCACGCTCGAACTCGACCTTAGCGATGTCGAACCATCCCTCGCGGGGCCGAAGCGACCGCAGGACCGGATTCTGCTTTCCAACATGCAATCACAGTGGCGAAACGATCTCGGTTCGGTCTTCGACAAACCCTCTCCTTCCGCTGGATCGACACCCGATTCCATGACGGCGGAGGGAGGCCCGGAGTCGGAAGCGGAAGCTGCTGTCGCAGTGGCCGAGGATCCCGGAGCCCAGGGCGTGGAGGTCGAATTCAATGGAGAGTCATTCAAACTGCAACATGGATCGGTCGTCATTGCCGCGATTACCAGTTGCACGAATACGAGTAATCCTTCGGTGATGGTGGCGGCTGGATTGGTGGCACGAAATGCCGTCCAGAAAGGCCTCAAAACAAAACCGTGGGTGAAAACCTCACTCGCACCGGGAAGTCGCGTTGTCACCGATTACCTCAAACAGGCGAAACTCGACGACGACCTCGATGCACTCGGCTTTCAGACCGTCGGCTACGGCTGTACCACCTGCATCGGAAACAGCGGCCCGCTGCCTGAAGTAATTTCGAAGGCCATCTCAACAGGCGATCTGGTGGCTTGTTCGGTCCTGTCCGGAAACCGAAACTTTGAAGGTCGTGTCAATCAGGACGTCAAAGCCAATTACCTCGCTTCTCCTCCGCTGGTCGTGGCCTACGCATTGGCGGGTTCGACTGATATCGATCTTATCAAAGAACCAATCGGAACCGATGCCGACGGCAACAATGTCTTCTTGAAAGACATCTGGCCGACTCAACAGGAGATCTCCGACACCGTCGCCTCCTGTATGTCTCCCGAGATGTACGAGACCGAATATTCGCACGCGACGGAAGGTCCGCCCGAGTGGCAGTCCATCGAGGCGAGTACCGGTGAATTGTATTCCTGGAATGAGAAAAGCACCTACGTGCAGGAACCGCCGTTCTTCGTCGATATGCCGCCCGAACCTCCCGCCATCGGAACGATTGAAAATGCAAGTGTGCTGGTCTCCGTGGGAGATTCCACGACGACCGACCACATCAGTCCCGCCGGGGCCATCAAACCTTCCTCTCCCGCAGGACAATACTTGCAGGAGCATGGAGTCGAGATCGCCGACTTCAACAGTTATGGCAGTCGCCGCGGGAACGACCGCGTCATGACGCGCGGCACCTTCGCCAATATTCGCCTGCGGAATCTGCTCGCTCCCGGGACTGAAGGTGGCGTGACGAAATACCTGCCGACCGGCGAAGAGACTTCGATCTACGAAGCATCGATGAAATATCAGGAAGAAGGAACTCCGCTCGTCGTTCTGGCCGGTAAA
>JABURQ010000202.1 GCA_014762625.1 Planctomycetaceae bacterium
GGACCGAGTTTCTGGGTCATCGGCACGTCACTCGTTCAAGAAAAAACCGGCTGCTCCAAGTTCTCAGAGCAGCCGGTTGAATAACAAATATCAATACCGGTCAATTACGGCAGCGGCACCGTCATCAGGTTGGTTTTGCCGTCCACTTCCGTCACGACGACCGCGTGCGTCTCGTTCAACTTGTCGAGTTGCGAAACGCCTTCCCATTCCTTGATGGTCACATATTCCTGACCGGCGACTCCACCACCGCCAACACGTTCGGTGATCCCTTCGGCGCGTCCGATATCTTCGGTGCTGACTTTCATCACGCCGCGGGCGCTGTTGGCCATCAGCAGGTAATCCTTGCCGTCTTTGGTGTAGACGACCATGTCGAGCGGACGGTTGCGGTTACCGAGTTCGGCGACCGTCGTCCCTTTCACTTTTTTGCCCGGCACGAGGTCTTTGACATCAAACCGCACCAGCGGCGTGCAGGTATATGCCCCCAGCACCGTCGGCTCGCCGTTGATGTTGAAGGGGACGAAGGTGTTCATGGCGGAAGCGTCTTCATTACGCCCGTGAGCCCCGTGGAAGATTTCCAGTGACGTTCCCGGATCGGATTCATCGAACGGATAGGACAATCCCCGGATCGAAGAAGGAGCGTCCGACTTCGACAATCCCGAGACCAGCACCTGACCTTCCATGAAGGCCACATCGGTGATCGATTGCAGACGCAGGTTTCGTTTTCCGCGGCGTCCTTCGACCAGTTTGTCGTCCGGAGCATCCTGCAGGACCGCTTTGGTGTAGCGGACATCTTCGGTCGAGAATTCGGACACTTTCCCGTCGGTGTTGATTTTGACCAGGGTCGGACCAGCTTCCGGGCCGGTCGCCGAAACAGACAGGTACAGATTGCCGGACTGCGGATTGGCGGCCAGATCGTTGATGGATACGGTTTTGGCGTTCAACGCCTTGGCGATGGTCCCCGTCAAATCCTCGATGTTGATCGAAACGTCGTCGGCAGAGCCGGAGGTATCACCCGTTTCAATCGCGTACACGGTCGCCGCTTTCGGGTCACCAACCAGCAGCACTCCCTGAGGTCCGAAGGCGAGCGGTCCCGCCGATTTCAGCGTCACACTTCCTTTTTCCGCCGCCGAGGCGGTCGCGTTCATTCCGATGACGACAGCCAGCATCGCCGCCGTCGCGAGCATTGTCTTGAGTCTCATCGCAGTCTCCTTATGAATTATGGTTCGTTTTCCCCGAGCGTCTCTATTGTTCAGAAGGAAGGTCGGGGATGCAAAAGAATTTTTCGTGAGTTGAAAGAAGGTCCGGGATTTCCCCATCTGATACCCCGGACCCTAAAGAGTTCAGGATTGCGGCGTGAGCGAGGACGCACATTTCGCACATAGGGAAACTTCACGGGCGATCTCCCGACCCATTCCGCCGGGATCACCTACTATTTTTACTTTCGAGCGGGGGCCTTTCTTGGTTGGCTCGGTGCGACGAAACTTATTCGCCTTGTCGCGAGCGGGATAACGTCGTTCCCGGGTTTTGACCACCAGCCGACAACATTTGATCCCCGCAGGAACCAGAGTCTTACATAGCTCGCATCGATACATCTTTCTGAGCACGATTCGATTTTAACGCCGGGTGGCTCACGTCCGGCGGGGTTAGATTTTGAAGCTTGAAGCAATTTGAATCAAGTAGACGCGCAGCGGGAGAGGTCGTGCAGAGAGCGGAGGTGGCCGGGCAAAGCAGATGAAATTAGGCACCAGCGAGACTCAGGTCATCAAGCCCAAGCTTGGAAAATCAGTGAGAAACCAATGTATCAGGCCGTTATTGTGCGTCAAGCTGAAATTCAGTCTTCATTTTTCGTCAGGCTCTGATTGCAAGAGCTTGAGCAATTGTTTGCAACGCCACCATCGTACACGCGATTCTGAAGGTTTCACCTCTGCTGCCCCGTTCTGGTTGCGGGTGGCATCTTTGTACGCCTGGTCTCTCAATTGAATGATCGGAGCCAGAGAGTTTTCTTGGAGTGCGTCCTCAAACGTTTTCTGTAACTGCGCATCGGATTGCATCAAGTCGATGAAGGTGAGCATTTCATGGGGCGTTTTAAGTTGTCCCGCGGGGAGAATATTGCTGTTCTCGAGAGATACGGGAAAAAGAGCTTTCGCCTTCATTTCATAGCCGGTTGGAGAAATGTCGTCGACGTCGAACGACCAACGCGCAGTGCCGTTTGTCTCAAGAGTGCCGTTCGTTTGGACAATGGTTCCGGGAAGCCGTATCCAGATATCAAATTGATCGTTGGTGTAGAGAATATTCGCGTGATAAATCCCGAATTGTGTGGCGATCAGTTCTCGAAGACGCGCTGCGTCTGTTCCGTTTTGGTCAAAACGTTTTTTGAAGACGTCGATCATCCGTCGATGACGAGCATTGTTTTCATATTTCTTCTCGATTCCCAGCATTTCTTCGACAACTTCATCGTCGATGGGTTCTCCGTTTCGATCCCGTACTCCCGCTTTCAAACGAAGACGCAAAAAGTTCAGGAATTCTGCTTCCTGAAACCCGACCAAACCATATTTCCCAAATGTGTCGCGGATGCGCCGGGCGGATTCCTCTTCGCTCAGATCCTCGAATTGATTCTGCTTGTCGGCGTAGAGGTACAACGTGTATTCTTCCAGCATTCTATTTCCGTCCGTCCGCATCCATTCGATCAGCTTTGAAACGTTATATTCGTTTCCGAGACCTGCCTGAACTGCTTCCTGGGTCGCATCTGCGAGGAGATCGATCAGCTCACGTCTCGCCTGCGGGATTTTTTCGTACTCGACGATATCCGTGATCTCTTCCTCCCAGACGTATTCCTTCACGAGTTGATAGTCTGTCACCGTCAACTGATGTCGAAGTACGGATTTGAAATTCGTCCCTTCCAGCTCATATCGATAATGTTCGGGGAAGTCCTCGATGCGATCGACGGTCTTCTCGGCCATCAAATAATCACGATCTTCGCTGGAGCCATTCATCTTCACACGATCCCAGCGGTCCTCGGTGAAAGGGCTCGGCCAATACTCTCGTGTCAGCTGGTTATGTGCCCCCTGTCGATCCCAGTTTGCGAATTGAGACGCTGAGTCGGGTGTCCTGTTCCAGGGCTGGCTGATCGTACGCGTCATCGAACCGTCTTCGTGGATCATCGTCTGCCAGCGGAAATTTGAGGTTCCACAGCCGGAAAGCATCGAAACCGTGGCCAAAAACAAGAGAATCGGAGAGAAGGACAAGCGTTTCATCGGCGGCACTCCAATGAAGAATTGAGCGGTCTTGACTTGCTTGGTACGATGTAAACTTCTGATCAATAACAGGAGACTTCCGGGGAGTCATTTATTCCCGGAATTCACCCTTTATTCACAAAAGGTGACGAATGGATTCCATGACCACGGCTGCCGAGTTGTCCCTCGAACTCAATATCACCGATTCCGAGATCATCGCCGAGCTCGAACAGTTCGCCGATGAAGCCGAGCGGGACGAATTCGCGCTCAAAGCGCTCAAGATCGGCGTCCTCGCACTCAAACAGGCTCGCGGGCAGATCGACGCCGACATGGTTCGTCGGGAAGGGGAGCGGCTGATGGTCGATCTCAAGAATCGACTCGATCAGCACGAACAGTTACTCAACGAGCGAATGGGCTCCGTCCTCAAGGAATACTTCGATCCCAACGACGGTCGGTTTTCCGAACGGGTCCAGAAACTCCTTGAAGAGGACGGCGATCTCGAACGAACTCTCAAAAGACAAATTGCCGGCGACGACTCGGCACTCTCGCAAACGCTCTCGTCGCATATCGGCGAAGAGAGCAAGTTGATGAAACTGCTCGATCCCGATCAGCAAAAGAGCCTGTTGTCGGTGATGCGGGAGACGTTCGACGAACAGCTCGATTCACAACGGCGACATGTGTTGATGCAGTTCTCGCTTGACGATAAAGAGTCGGCGTTGTCGCGGCTGGTCGCCGAGTTGAAAGAGAATCACGGCCAGGTCTCCAAAGATCTGGAAGAGAAAATTGACGAGGTCGTCAAAGAGTTCTCGCTCGATGAAGAGAACTCCGCCTTGTCGCGACTCGTGAAGAACGTCGACGAAGCCCAACGCACCATCACCAAAGAGTTCTCCCTCGACGATGACAAGTCGTCCCTCGCGCGGTTGCAGAAAACCCTCACCCAAACCCTCGCCCAGCAGCAGGAAGCGAATCAGAAATTCCAGGAGGAAGTCAAAGAAGCCCTCGCAGCCATGAAAGCGCGGAAGGAAGAAGCCGAGCGCTCCACCCGGCACGGCGTCAGTTTTGAAGAGACGCTGTTTGAAGTGCTCCAGAAAGAGACCCAGCGGCAGGGCGATATCGCCGAGCATACCGGCAACACCACCGGCCTGATCCGTAACAATAAAAAGGGAGACGCCGTCATCGAACTCTCGCCGGAGTCGGCGGCAGCGGGAGAAAGGGTCGTCGTCGAGGCGAAGGAGGATCGTTCGTACGATCTCAGCAAATCGCGGGCGGAGATTGCGGAAGCTCGCAGTAACCGCGGTGCGCAAATCGGTCTGTTTGTCTTCTCGAAGAAGACGGCTCCCGAGGGGCTCGAACCAGTCGCCCGGTACGGCGATGATGTGTTCGTCATCTGGGACGCCGAGGATGAGCAGAGCGATCTGTATCTCAAAGTTGGTTACACGTTGGCCAAAGCGCTCTGCGTTAAAGGGGCCGCGCTGACCGCCGACCAGCAGGCCGACTTCGACGCCATCGACAAAGCGATCAACGAAATCATCAAGCAGACGGACGGTCTGACGGAGGTGGAGACTTCGGCGACGACGATCAAGAAAGCGAGCGAGAAGATTCTGAAGCGGGTGGAGATCGTGCGGAGCAAACTGATGCGAGAAGCGGACACCCTCCGCGAGAACACGGACGCCCTACGCGATGCAATGGGCGAGTGAGCGGATTGTCGTTTTGTAGGTCAGGCTGTTCCTGACATTGGGAAATAATCGCGCAAAGACGCGGAGTATGGCTTCATATTCATCCGTGTTCCATCCTTCAACTCACCCAGGGGATCTTTGGGAGCGAGAACTCTGATTCGTGTGATTCGAGAAATTCGTGGTTCATTATTCTGGGGGCTCACTTCGTTCGTCCCCAGCCACCCCTCAAAGGTTCTTCGGTGAAACTCCGATTCAACAGTATCATCCGTGTTCTATTTGCTTTGCGTCTCTGCGCGAGACTGTTTGCAGTCACTGGCGGACAAGCCGCCAGTGCCAAACGAAAAAGTGCTCTTGTCAGGTCGTCTGTACCAGAGCTACAGAGAGTGTTGGGTTTGAAGTGATCTTTGACAATTTGAATTTCGTACTTGGTGCTTTGATTTTTGTTCTTGGTGCTTGGCAACGAAAGACCAAGCACAAAAGACAAAGAACGAATACTCAAACACCTGCGGAAAACACATTTCGTCCGTAGGGGAGTCAAAAGTGATCAAAACTCTCGGGTTTCGTCCGAAGATGAGAACTTGAGAAGTTGAGGTCTTGCAAAAAACTCATCTTCCAAACTGTAACGACTTACGTCGAAAACAGCGGAATGTCTTCCAGACAATGAAAGCAAATTTGGTGGAGCAGAATTTGGTTACTCGTGGTCGTCACGGGTTTGATACGTCCGCACTTTCCCGTTCGGACCGATCTGGACCGTGTAGGATTTCCCGTCCGGGGCGACGCTCGCTTTGACCCAGACCCCTTTGCACTCCTGGGTGATGGCGTCGTTGGCGATGAATTCCGCAGGCGTTTGTTGATCGGCATCGAGTTTGATGTTGCGGTGCAGTTGATACAGGTGTTGCAGCGATTTGACTTCGCGAAGTGTCTGCTGGGTCTGTTCGTGTCCTCCTTTGGTCGGTCCGTTGCACATGACGGCAACGACCGGATCGATGGCGAGCACCAGCGCGGGATTGTTGCTCATTGGTAAGCCGTGGTGCGTCACCATGAACAGATCGACCTTTCCGAGGGGGTTGTTGGGAGTGACGAGTTTTCCTTCGACATTCCAAGTGAGGTCGCCGCAGCAGAGAAATTTGAACTCCCCGAAAGAGACCAGAAAACTGAGACTGGCGGCGTTATCGGATTTGTCGGTGTCGCGGGGCTCGTGCCGGTCGGCGTGCGGGTTCGGTTTTCCGATGTTGGGAATGACTTCGCGGCTGGCGGTGGCAATTTTGATATGGAGAGGAGAACTTTTCGAGGGGAATTTCAACACATCGCCGGCCTTCAGTTTTTTGGACTCATTTTGCGAGGCCCGGCGGTAATCGGCGATGCGTTCCAGAAACTTCGCGTCCTCCTGCAGGTCGTCGGGAATGCCCCGGTCCCAGAAGTTCCTGATGTCGATCTCCGCCGCCAGCGCCGCGTGATTGCCGTAATGGTCGAGGTGCCAGTGAGTGACCGCCGCGTGATCGAGATGTTTTTTACCGGCGACGTTTTTCAGGACATCGAGAATCCGGTCCCGGTCGCGTCCGCCGTAATCGGGATAGCCGGAGTCGATGAGTAACGTTTCGCCGTTCGGAGTCACGAAGAGTGTGGCGGCTCCCCCTTCGACATCGATGAAATAAATGTCGAGGCGACCGTCCGCTTCGTCGGCGAAGAGGGGAGAGCAGGCAAACGCGAGTAAAGCCAGGGAAGTCATGAAAGCACGGAACATCGGTCAAATCCTCGATCGTGTGTGAGAAGTTCAGATGGACTTATGATGTCGAAGCGGGGAATCTGAAGCAAGAAAATCCGGGGCGATCAGCTCTTCTTCCGGTTGGATTGCTTCTTCTGCTTCTTCGGTTTTGGTTCCGCCTCGGTTTTATTCTCGTCGTTTTTCTCGGAGTTCTGTTCTTGAGATTCGTCCGACGTGGAAGTTTCAGACGGTTCCGGTTCCTTGTCATCGTCTTTGGAGAAGGTTTCTTTGAGGACCTGAAACTGGTCTTTCGAGAGTTCCTTCAGTTCGGTATTGAAGATCAGAATGAGAGCATGCAGGCAGGAGGCGACAATGGGGGCAATGAAAATCCCCCACAGGCCCATCGCCTGGACTCCGCCGAGGACCGAGATGAAAGCCAGTAACGGATGGAGTTTTACATCGGTATGAAGGATGTAAGTTCGGATCAGATTGTCGAGCGTACCGATGAAGACAGCACCATACAAAACCAGAAAGATCGCCGAGAACCAATATTCCTGATAGCCGAGCCAGATCGAACAGGGGATCCAGACGACCGGTGCGCCGGCGAGTGGAATCATGGCAAAAAAAGTTGTCAGAAAAAAGATCAGGAAGAAGCGATCGAAACCGAGGAAATATAAGGCGATTGCCGTACAGAGGCCCTGGGCAATGGCGGCGAAGAATGTCGAGGAGACAACCGCCCGGACCGATTTTTCGAACTGCATCAGAATCTGAGTCTGATGATCGAGTTTGACGGGTATCAATTTTTGCGTGGCCTCCAACAAACGCGGTCCATCCCGCAGAAAGAAAAACAGGGCGATGATGAACATTCCGGCGCTCACCAGTCCCATCACGACATTCCCCACAAAGGAGATCGCCGCTCCCGCCATCCCGAGCGTTTTCTTCGCAACACCGGTCGCGGCCTGTTCGACGGTTCGCTCGATTTCTTCCGCGATCTTTTGTTCGTCAGCGTTCGGCCCGATCAGCGGTTGGATCTCGTGGGCCAGTTGTTCCATCCAGGGATCGGACTTGAGGTGTTCGATGGTTTTCCGAACTTCGGGAGAATTGCGAACCTGGTATGCCAGCGTCAACAGTTCTCCCACCGCGAAGAACACGCACAGCAGCAGTGGGATCAGAAACGTGGCCAGAGCCACCGCGGTCGTCGTAGCCGCGGCGAAGGTTTCTTTGCGACTTTGTTGCTCCCACGTCAGACGTTCCGTGATGCGACGATACAGCGGGCGAAATAGTAGCGAGACAACCCCCGCGATAAACAGCGGGAGCAGAAAGGGAGCGATGACGTGGTAAAACGTCACTCCCAGAACGATAATCAGCAGCACCAGAATGCCGAGTGAAACCAGTCGAGCCATAATGACATCAAACTTTGTTTAAGGAATATCGAAGGAACCGTATTGTGACGAGAGGAACTCTGCGCGTCTAATCAATTCGCTGGGATGCAAACAAATGTTAAGAATTCGCGCAAAGTTTCGCCGCGACGCTTTCCGCTGAATCAGGAATCAGTCATCCTGAAACGACACCGAACCAACTAGCACTTCGCGTCTCTGTACGTTGATCGGACACAGAGAGTTCACCATTTTTTGTCGGATTCATGCACTATGAAAGCACTCGTCAAACGGGAATCGAAAGAGGGACTCTGGTTGGAAGACGTCCCCGAACCGACGATCGGCATCAATGACGTGCTGATCAAAGTGGATCGGACCGGCATCTGCGGCACCGACGTTCATATTTACAAATGGGACGAGTGGGCACAGAAAACGATTCCCGTTCCGATGGTGGTGGGGCATGAGTTCGTCGGCGAGATCGTGGAGGTCGGTTCCAACGTCAGTGACTTTCATCCGGGCGAACTCGTGAGCGGAGAAGGGCATGTCGTCTGCGGTCGTTGTCGAAACTGTCTCGCCGGTCGACGACACTTATGCGCGCATACCAAAGGAATCGGCGTGAATCGTCCGGGGGCGTTCGCCGAGTATATTTCCCTGCCGATGACCAACGTCTGGCATCATAACGAATCGATCGATAAAGACATTGCCTCAATTTTCGATCCGTTCGGCAACGCCGTCCATACGGCGCTCTCGTTTCCGGTTCTGGGGGAAGACGTCCTGATCACGGGAGCCGGCCCGATCGGTTGCATGGCGGCGGCGGTGGTGAAACATGCCGGTGCCCGTTACGTCGTGGTGACGGATATCAATCCGTGGCGACTGGAACTGGCGAAGAAAATGGGGGCGACACGGGTCGTGGATGTCCGCCACGAAAAGTTAGAAGACATCCAGAAAGAACTCGACATGCACGAAGGATTCGACGTCGGACTCGAGATGTCGGGAAGCCCTGAGGCGTTTCGCAGCATGCTGGCCAATATGTGTCACGGCGGCAAAATCGCCATGCTGGGGATTCCTTCGGAAGATATCGCGATTGACTGGAACACCGTTGTCTTCAACATGCTGACGATCAAAGGAATTTACGGTCGGGAGATGTACGAGACCTGGTACAAGATGACGGTCATGATTCAGGGTGGGCTCGATATCTCCCCCGTCATCACGCATCGTTTCCATTACACCGAATTCCAGAAAGGGTTCGATGCGATGCTCTCCGGGGAATCGGGCAAAGTGATTCTCGACTGGAAAGAACAATAAAATTATTTGAGCCGCGTGCGCAAGCACGCAGGGCAGACAATATTCCGCGTAACTGTAGGCCGACTCTCCGAGTCGGCATGATTGATGCGGTCTATTTCACACGGGGGCTTTCGCTCACGTGAAGCGCCACCACCTCAATGAAGAAAATCGAATCGAGTTGGCCCGGCGATCTTACGATCGTGGCTCCTTGATACCCGTTCAATGATTTATCAAGCAGCCGCCGTCGTGAGACGGCAGGGCTGAGTCCTATTTCTCCAGGATCACCAACCATGTACGGCACTATCAAAGAACACCTGCAGCACGAACTTTCCGACATCCAGGACGCGGGACTGTTCAAGTCCGAGCGGATCATCACCACGCCGCAGGAAGCACATATCAAAGTGGGGGAGGGACAGGAAGTCCTCAACATGTGCGCCAATAACTACCTGGGGCTCTCCGATCATCCAGAAATCGTCAAAGCGGCCCACGAAGGTCTCGATCGCTGGGGCTTCGGTTTGTCGTCAGTCCGGTTTATCTGCGGAACGCAGACCTGTCACAAGGAACTCGAAGATAAACTCTCCGGATTTCTGGGAACGGACGACACGATTCTGTATACCTCCTGCTTTGATGCGAATGGCGGTCTGTTTGAAACGCTGCTGACCAAGGAAGACGCTGTCATCTCGGACGAACTGAATCACGCCAGCATTATCGACGGAATTCGCCTCTGTAAGGCCCAGCGGTTCCGTTACAAAAACAACGACATGGCCGACCTGGAAGAAAAACTAAAAGAGGCCCAGTCGGCCCGCTATCGATTGATCGCAACGGACGGCGTCTTCTCGATGGACGGCTACATCGCCAATCTTCCCGCTATCTGCGAACTCGCGGACAAATACGACGCGATGATCATGGTCGATGACTCCCACTCTGTTGGTTTTATGGGGAAAACGGGACGCGGCACGCACGAGTATCACGATGTGATGGAACGGATCGATATCATCACCGGGACTCTGGGTAAAGCACTCGGCGGCGCGAGTGGCGGATATACCTCCGGTCGCAAAGAAGTCATCGACATGCTCAGGCAGCGGTCGCGACCATACCTGTTCTCGAACTCGGTCGCTCCTCCGATCGTGGCGGCATCGATTCGCGCCATCGAAATGTTGCAGGATTCGACCGCGCTCCGCGACAAGCTGGAAGAGAATACGAAGTTCTTCCGGGAAGAAATATGCAAAGTTGGTTTTGAAGTCCTCCCCGGCGAACATCCCATCGTCCCGGTCATGCTGGGGGATGCAAAACTTGCAGGAGCCCTCGCCGACAAACTGCTGGAGAAGGGGGTCTATGTGATCGGTTTCTCCTATCCGGTCGTTCCTCAAGGAAAGGCTCGCATCCGGACACAGGTCTCCGCCGCCCATTCACTGGAGGATCTCAAGTTCGCTGTCGAGAAGTTTGCCGAAGCCAAATCGGAACTGGAAGCGTAAGTTTTTGACGCAGAGGCTCAATGAAAACAATCACTTCCGGAACAACTCGTCCGGATCTCGGAACGCTTTGAACTCCAACGCATTGCCCGACGGATCGAGAAAGAACATCGTCGCTTGTTCGCCGGTCTGACCGGCGAAGCGAATGTAAGGCTCGATGACAAATTTGATCTCGGCGGCTTTCAGTTTCTCGGCCAGTTGTTCCCATTCCTCCCAAGGCAGCACGACACCAAAATGAGGCACGGGAACATCGTGTCCGTCGACGGGATTCGATCCGGGAGAGTCCGCTTCCGCCGTCGGCGTGACATGCGCGACAATCTGATGTCCGAAGAAGTTGTAATCGATCCAGGTATCGGCGGAACGTCCCTCTTCGCAGCCGAGAAGTCCCCCGTAGAACTCCCGCGCCTCAGAGAGATCGTGGACCGGAAAAGCGAGATGAAAGGGAGGAATGGTCATAGAGTGATTGTGTACTTGAGGGCGATGATTCTCAAGAACATTCGCGCGCAAGAATATCAATCAGCTTCGATTAGGGAGTGGTCTATTATTGACAGGGGTAGTGTATATATGTATATTTTATTGTGATGAAGATAGAAGATATTTTTCAATGTTTTGGCCCGCTCGTGGGAGTGCCCAATGCCGCGACTTCAACCGACTCTCAATGGCCTCGATCCGTACGTCTGCGTGTCCGCATTGCAAAAATGTATTCGGCGGGGACTCGAACGCGAGGCGATGGAGTTCGCGGTGGAAATGGCGCGAACGTCGAAACATTACTTTTCCTGGGTGTGTAACCGGATCGAAATCTGTGCTCATGAAGATATTGGCCTCGCTGATCCAACCGCGGTGCTGTTCGCCAGTCGGGCCATTGAGCAAGCGCGGCGATTTTACAAACCGGACCGTCAGGGCGAATGCCTGATCATGGTGGGGAATGCGGTCCGTTGTTTGTGTCGTGCCGACAAATCACGAGAAGGGGATCACTATCAAGCGGTCTGCATGCTCAACTCGGAACTCAACAATTACGTTCCCGAAGTTCCCGATTTTGCCTACGACCAACACAATCTCGAAGGACGGAAACGCGGTCGAGGAGTCCAGCATTTTCGTGACGAGGGGACACAACTGTCGCCGAGCCCAGAGAGCCCCGATGCTTACGAAGAGGAAGCGTTCCAACTCTGGTTTCAACAGGAACGGGAGCGGCACAAGCAGCGGTTGTTTTGAGGTTGCTTTTGCGTCTCTTTACCGTTCACCGGTTTAGCGTCTCGAAGAAGGAACTTTGTCGTCAATTCCATAAATGCTGCATCCTGTTTCCTATCCTTACCCGCGCATGAAAAAAAGCCGACCGAAAAAATCCGGTCGGCTTTTTATCAGATGATCACCGTGATGATGAATCCGAAACGGTTTTCAGGAGTTCTGTTCGCCTTCCCTGGCGATCCTGAAAACAGCCCGATCCATCAGGCGATTTGCTTTTTGCGTCCGACGAGCGTTTTGATTCGTTCGGCGAGCAGAGCTGCGTCGAACGGTTTCCGAAACGTCTCGTTAAACATGGTTCGGTCAAAACCGGAAGCCGTATCCTCATCACTCAAAAGTGCGATCAGAACAGTTTCCGAATATTCGGTGTTCTTCCGCAGGTTTTGAGCGATCATGAGGGCTTCTTGTCGGCCCATTCCGAAATCCACCACAACACAATCCGGGTGCAGAGACTCGGCTTGTATTCCGGCTTCAAATCCACTTGCGGCGACATCGATTTTGAAATCGTTGTCACCCATTAATTCATCCAGGTTTGATCGCACGTTGCCATCTGCTCCTACGAGCAGAATTTTACCCATCGCTTCGTCTTCGAGTTCTCCCAAAGGCATACCATGCTCTTTGAGAAATCGAATCAGGTGTTCACGCGGGATACGACGGTCTTGCGATCCAGGAATTCGATAACCGCGAAGTCGTCCCGAGTCGAACCATTTGCTGACGGTGCGGGGTGCAACTTTGCAGATCTTAGCTACTTGTCCAGTAGTAAAGATCGTCCTCATGGCGGGCTCTCCAATCAGATTCTCATTGCCAACTCAGAGGGTTGTCAGTCCCCTCTTCAAAATTCACCCCCGGACTCGATGGTCGGCTGTACTAGCCATGGGTCCTTGACTTACACACCACCGTATAACAAAAGTCGGGGTCGTTTGATTTCCGGTCGCTTCTCTCCTCAGAAGTCTCCGGTCATCGTTTCATCCCGAATCAGATATCTGTGGGTCACAGATCGCTCACTCGGGACCGAATCCGACAGATCGATGAAATGGCTTTCACACCAGTACAACGCTCTGTCCTTTCGGATGCAAACGGTCACAACATCCCTGTTGAGTTCTGAGTTGGACAAGCCGCGTCAGACATCCGCATCTGCCCAAAAGCATCGACAATCCTGATGTATCGACTTTAAGATCTTTGAGCGAAGCGCTTGCGGAGACAGATGGACCAGTTCGACCAGACACAACGACCGCCCTGATTGTGACTGGAAGTGAGGTTGCTAATCCCTTTTAATTAAAGGGTTTACGGCGTGATTGTTCCGGGCGTCCCGACTAATCCTCACATTCTGAACGAACTAAGCGGGAATTCTGATTGGCGCGCCAAGCGATTTGGCGGTTTTGAGAAATCTAACCCCGATACTGGTTGCAGCGGTCCTGTTTCAGGCAACAGAAGCGAGGCCTTGATCAGGCGGCGTCGTTGGAGGAAACGTTACCGGAATCCTCTGAGGACTGGAACTCTCCATGTTCGTTCACCTCATCGAACTTCACCGACATCCTTTTCGAAACTCCCGATTGTTCCATTGTCACGCCGTATAGAACGTCACAAACCGTCATCGTCGGCTTGCGGTGAGTGATGATGATAAACTGCGTTGATTCCTGGAACTCTTTGAGGACATTGATAAACCGATCGATGTTCGCTTCATCCAACGCCGCATCCACTTCGTCCAGAATACAGAAGGGGCTCGGTTTACTTTTGAAGATCGACATCAACATGGCGACGGCGGTCATGGTTCGCTCGCCGCCACTCAGTAGGGAGATGCTCCGCAATTCTTTCCCAGGAGGTCGGGCGACGATTTCGACACCGCATTCCAGGATATCGTTCGGATCTTCCAGAATGATGTCCCCTTCACCGCCCCCGAACAGTTTGCGGAACAATTCCCGAAAATGATCGCGTATTGAAGCGAAACTCTCCTGAAACAGTCGTTTGCTCTCCGTGTTGATCTTCCTGATAATTTCTTCGAGGGAACTGCGGGCTTCCACCAGGTCTTCGAGTTGGGTGCTCAACGCAGAGTAGCGTTGTTCCAATTCGTCGAGGTCGGCGAGACTGTCGGTATCGACGGCCCCCATCATCTTTCGTTTCCGCCGCAGTCGATTGACGCGTTCTTCCAGCTCCGCGTGAATTGTTTCGTAATCGAGCTCTTCGGGATAGACCAACTCGGCAGGATCTTCCGGATTCTGTTCAGCGGACGTTTCCGCTGAATCCTGAGAGAGTTTCTCTTCTCCCTCGCGTGGCTGAACGACGACCGCTTGTTTGAGTGATTCCACCGTTAACTCGTTAGGATCTTTGTTCTCTTCTTGTTCTTGAGGCTCTTCTTGGTCGTCGGATTGGTCGCCCGTTTCATCCTGTTCTTCGTTGGATTCCTCGGGGCGTTCCGCTGCCACCGCCTCGTAATAATTGTTCAGATAGGTGCGGATCGCGGAATCGCCCCTGTCGACCACATCCTGAATGACCAATTGATATTCTTCTTCGATCCGCTCGGCAATGCCCTGAATTTGATAGTTGATGTCGCGGAGTTTGATCTCGAGTTGGTGGATTTCCTCGTCCACTTTTCGACGTTCGCCGCGCAGGTCATTCTCCTGATGTTGGAGCCGTCCTCGTTGCAGGCGGGCTTCATCCTTGGCAACGAGCAACGCTTCAGCACGCAGCGACAGATCCTGCTCTTCGAGATGGAGTTCGGAGAGTTCCGCTTCGAAATTCAGGACGGTCAACATGGCATCGCGATTGGCGGTACAGATCTGTTCGTATCGACGGTGAGCGTCTGCTTGCTGTTGTTCTCGCAGTTTGAGATCGTCCACCAGACGTTCGAAGGACTGTTTTAAGCTGATGACTCGCTCTTCCTGTTTGGCAAGTTCCAGTTTGTCGTCCGCGAGTTGCCCGTCGTGTTCGTGAAGTTGCGATTCGACCTTCTCTTCTTCCGCCTCAATCTCCGAGATCTGCGATTGCAAGTCTTCCAGACGGGTGGCGAATGTGGAGAGTTGTTCTTCGACCTCTCCTCGTTCCGCCTCCAGTTCCGTAAGTCGCGTGTTGATGGACTGTGCGGTTTCTCGAAGGGATTCGAGCTTCTGTTGCCGTCGGTTGAGCTCACCTTCCGACCCGCTGGCGAGATTTTTGACGGTGTTCAGTGATTCCCGGGCGTGCTGCAGATTCGTTCGCGATTCATCCAGTTGCTGCTGGTGGTCCGCAATTTGAGATTCGACATCGCCGACGCGTGTCTCTTCAAAAGCGATGCGATCGTCGTACTTCGTCAGATCAACTTTGAGTCGTTTGAGCTCACTCCGGCGTGATAAAATCGCTGATTCCTGGCTCATCGTGCCCACGAACAGCGTTCCATCCGTTTCCAGCAATTCGCCCTGGAGAGTGATGAATCGCTGGCGTGTATTTTTTGGGGTTTGTCGGAGCAATCTCAGTGCGACTGGTAACGATTCCACGACCCACGTATTTCCGAGGAGTTCGGTCGCAAGAGCTGCATCTGAGTCGGTTGTTTTCACCAGCCGGTCGGCGCGGGCGACCACTCCCGGTTCGTCATCTAGCGATTCGGATTGTGACTCCTCCGCAGTGAATTCCGGAATCGAACGAAAGCCGACGCGTCCCGTAATGGGACTTTTGGCGTGTTTCAGGTAGTCGACGAGCGGACCGAGTTCGTCGATCAGGATCAAACTCGCCTTGCTGCCTAATGCCAGTTCGACCAGCGGGGCGTGTTCCAGATCGACCTCAAAACGATCCGCCACACTTCCCTGGATACGATTCCAGGGAGAGATGTCAGTCGATTCCGATCGTTCCAGAATATCCTGCGCTCCGATTCCGAGCCCTTCCTGACGACTCTCCAAATCTTCGAGCACGGTTTTGCGGGCGCGGGCTGCCGACCGTTCTTCGCGCAGCCGCGTGATATTCTGCTTCATCTCACTCAGCGTTTGTCTCAGGTTGTCCCGTTCCTGAACCAGATTCGAAACGCTCGCATCGGCTTGTTGAACCATTTCGGTTGCCGCGCGGACCTTTTCATTTTGTTGGAGGAGTTTATTTTCGAGTTCCTCGATTTCCTGTTCCCTCTCAACCAATTCCTGTTGAGTCTGTCGCAAGGTCGAATCGAGATGTGTTTGCTGGTCGGTGATATTTTCCAGACGGGACTTGGCTTCCGCCTGGGCTCGGGTTTCCGTCAGTAGTCTCTGTCGTAACGCTTCCGCTCTTTGGCGGAGAGTTTTGAGAGTCTGGATCTGCGCTTCGACGGCATTCTGTTTTTGTTGAATGGAAAGTTTGAGAGTCTCGAAATCGCTCGTTTGTTCGTTGAGAACGGTTTTGGTTCTTTCCATTTCCCGCTGGGCTTCGGCGGCACGGTTCTGGGCGATCTGCCGCTGCTTTCGTAAGCGGATGGTTTCTGTGTCCATCTCCTGACGACGAGCGGCTTGATGGCGAATTGTTGTTTGATGAGCGGTGATTTTCTGTCGGAATTGTCCGGCTTCCCGTTCGACGTCTCGTAGTTGATCTTCGATTTGACCGATGGATTGATCGAGAGACTTCAATTGTTCGTCGATCAGATTCTGACTTTCCGTGAATTCCTGCTGCTCCGCCTGGCGTTTTTTCAGTTGACGGCTGAAATCTTCATGGAGGGTGTTGTAGTGGCGGTATTCATCGGCAGAGAGCCCCAACCATAATTCTTTGAGCTCTTCGGAGATTTCGCGGTACTTGGCCGCCTTTGCGGCTTGGGAACGCCGGGAGACGAGTTGCGCTTCGAGACTATCGACGATGTCGGTCAGTCGTCTCAGATTTTGATCCACGCGTTCCAGTTTGCGTTCGGCTTCCGCTTTACGTCCTTTGAAACGACTGATCCCGGCGGCCTCTTCAAATACCGCTCGCCGTTTGGCGGGATTCGATTGCAGAATCTGATCGACTCGACCCTGCTCGATAATGCAATATGCAGAGGCACCAATTCCTGACCCGGAGAGCATGTCCTTGATGTCTCTCAAACGGGCGGTTTGATTGTTGAGCAGATATTCGGCGTCTCCACTACTCCAGATGCGACGACCGATTTTGACTTCCTGGTGTTCGGTCGGCAGATAACCGGTGGAGTTATCGAAGGTGAGCGTGGCCTCGGCAAATCCGGCCCCCTTGCGTCCGGTCGAGCCGTTGAAAATGACGTCCGTCATTTCCTTGCCGCGCAGGCTTTTCGCGGATTGGTTTCCCAGGATCCATTTTACGGCATCGACAACGTTACTCTTCCCCGAACCATTCGGACCGACTACTCCCGTGATGCCGGGAGAGAAGGCGAAACTGGTTTTGTCGGCGAAGCTTTTAAAGCCGATGACGTCCAGTGACTTCAGCATCAGTGGGTTCCGGGTTTGTGACAAAACGGAACGCTCGAAAAAGCGCTCCGTTCATGAATCGAAAACGAAATGGAAAAGGGACACGTGAGGTGCGTTGAGTGGGTTTACTTCGTGGATCGTTTGAACAAGGAGAACGGGCTGGGGTACAGTGACTCTCGATCCCCTCGTTTGAAGAAACTCCTTTTCGATTCCACTTCTACCTCTGTGGAGCGTTCCTCCGATTCGACGGGCAGAGTGGCGGTTGGCGTCTCTTCAACAGGGGAGGTGACGTCGGCGGAACTGGCTTCTCCGATTTCTTCGTCAGGCTGGGTGGCTTCTTGGGGCTCTTTGACTTCGGCGAGAGTCGGTTCTTCCTCAGTCAATTCCTCAACGTCATACTCGTCTTCCTCGTTGGAGTCGCCTTGCGGATTGCTGAAAATATTCGGTGCCATTGTGGGACGACCGATACGAGATTTTTTCCGAGTGGAAGATCGCATTCCCGCGTCGGGCCGCAGATAAACCCGTCCGGCCCGCGGCATAGCATCGAATTCGAGCCGACTGATCAGGTTCGATTGATTGCGGGACTGGATCAGGAATTGCGCAATATCCGGATAACTGGCACCAAGCTCCGAGATCGCGTTGATCACGGAAGGAACATCGTTCGGCACAATACGACGTTCGGTTTCGTTGAGTGTGATTTTACTAACGGTAATCTTATTCTCGCCGGCGCGTCCAGTGATCATCACATCCTTACCTGCTCGGGCAATCAGAGGTAATGTGAATTTCTGGCCGGTTCCGAACACAACGACTTCCGCTTGCTTGAAGCGGGTCATGTGGACCATTGGGTCGCCTTCGACATCCAGAATATGCAGACGGAATCCACCCGGCATACGAGTTCCCCGGACGAAGGGGTCATGGGGATCGAGTGATTTCAGAGCGCGAAACGCGCCGTAGCGGGTTTCCGCGCTATCGCCATCCAGCAAACCGCGTAATGCCATAAAAGAATCCGAATCATCGACGACCGCCAATGCGGCGAGCGAGAAGATGCGGAAAGCCGGTTCTTCTTTGGCGGTTTTGGCCAGAACTTCAATTCCGGTGGGATCTTGCAGGTACGCCAAAGCGAGGGCTGAATAAAATTGGACTTCCAGCGAATCGCTCTTCAGGCCGGTCTTGAGCACTTCGATCGCCGGTTGACCGATTGCTTCCAGTTGAATGGATGCTTTTTCCGCGGTGCTCGGATCTTGGAGTTCATCGGTTAACCGTTGCATTCGCACTCGCTCGGCGACTTCCGATTCGTTCAGCGACATGTTCCGAATGACGGAGAGGTATCGGGGGTAGTTGTCTTTGTATCGACTGTGAATTTTCAATTCGATGCGTTTGTTGTTTTTGGCTTCCGCGAGAGGAACCCGTTGTCCGCCAATTTCGTAATCAAAGAACCGAGTCCCGACGCGGTTGGCAACCCGGTAAGCCATCCGTTCGCTTTGGTAGGCCTTACGAAGCATCAGAGACATGTCCCGATCGCGGACCGACATGCCGCCACTTAGGATTCGGCCTCGCACCATGGTCCCCATGTCCTGAGCAGTATCCTCGTCATACGTCGAGGTCCCCGTCATGATCGGGCCGCCTGCTTTCGCCCAGACGTGACCGTCCATCACCCCTTCCCCTTGAATGAAGCCTTTTTCCGTCAGATAAGTTTCCAGCAGAAATCCGCCGTTCAGGCTGGTGACTTCCGAGTTTTCAGGAACGCGAACCTGCACGTCAAAGCGTTCTCCTTTTTCGACGAGGGGAGGAAGATAAGCGCGGACAATGACCAGCGCCGTGCTTTTCGATCGCAGAATCTGATTGGGGTTTGTAATATCGCGCCGGCGCATTTCCTCGATCAGTTGAGCACGATAGGGCGATACGGGGGGATCGCCGCCGGTTCCAGGGAGTCCCGTTACCAGTCCCACGCCTTCGAGAACGAGTGAGCCGAGATTATCAACATTCACATATTCCCCAATCAGAGGTGTTTCGACCTTGGTTTTAGTCTCTTCTACAAGTGACTTATTGTCGTTTTCTTCCGGGTTTTGCGAACGGAAGTTCATCAAGTCGAGTTGACCGCAGCCACTGAATAAAAACAGGCAGGTTGCGGCGAGAGTTGAGCTGATTTTCAACATGACGGGAACTCCAGGACGGTGATGTGATGAGAAATCACACACAGTCGGGAAAAAAGGAATGGTCACGGATAGGTTCGGGATGTTGTGTCGACGGAACTGTCGAAGGAAAGTCTCGGTTTGAAGTTGCTGGCCCGGAACGGACCATGGGAAGGGCCGGAACCATAGAATTCCTGACTGTTCGGGTCAAGATCACTCTTCATTTTCCGACAGAAGTCTCATTGTCCAGAGAGTCCTGAAAAGCAGCAAAAGGCTTGTTTGACCATTCAAAACCGGACAAATCACGGAAATTCCTCGCATTTCGGCGGTTGCGCCTTGTGAGAGTCATCTACAAAGGGCTAAAATTCGATAGTAGTTGAGACTGAGTCTCAGTAGTAACTGATTTGAGAGAGACCCATGGCTATAGACTCCATTTCCCAGATTTTACCGCTCGATCTCCTGCGAAAAGGAGAAACAGGGGTGGTTCACGATTTGGAAGGATGTGAAGACGTCATCCATAGACTGGCGGAAATGGGCTTACGTCCGGGGGTTTCCTTTACCATGTTGCAGCCGGGACAACCTTGTGTTGTGCGCATCGGTGAGCATCGCTTGACTCTTCGTCTCGATCCCTCCCTCCAGATTCTCGTTGAAGTCCACCAGTAAACCGCGGTAGCGGATTAGATGCCTGCCTTCATGGAAGCGCCCGCCTCTCGATTGTTAACAGATCTCCAACCAGGGGAATCCGCAGTGATTGCGGAAATCCTGGGAGATGACTCCCTCGCTATGCGTTTGATGGAAATGGGGATTCTCGAAGGTGAAGGGATTTCTCTCATCGGCTACGCCCCCCTCGGCGACCCTATCGAGTTTGAGATTCGCGGGTATCGGATTTCGTTGCGTGCTGCCGAGGCGAGGCGAGTTCGTCTCGAAGCAGCTTCCTGATTTCGATTGTCCTGTGACTGACTGGCAACAGACATGTCTTCGACGTCCGACGTTCCGACCACTGAATCCGAATCCTCGCCGACAAGGTCCGCTCGGAAAACGGTGGCTTTGATCGGAAATCCCAACACCGGAAAAAGCACCCTGTTCAATGCGCTCTCCGGGATGAAGGCCCGCACGGGAAATTATCCCGGCGTGACCGTGGAGAAAAAAGTCGGGAAAGTGGTCTGGGACGGTCGCGAAATTGACCTGATCGATTTACCTGGAACATACAGTCTCTCTCCTCGATCCCCCGATGAACTCGTTTCCGTCGACGTCCTGCTGGGACGACAGGCCGGTGTCGATGCCGTGGATGCCGTCGTCTGTATTGTGGATGCGTCCAATCTGGAACGGAATCTGTATCTCGTCAGTCAGGCACTGGATTTAGGACTGCCGACGATTCTGATTCTCAATATGATGGACGTCGCGGAAGCCCGAGGCATTGAAGTGAATGCCGAAGAACTGGGAAAACGCTTGCAGCTACCGGTCATTACTACGCAGGCGCATCGACGAAAAAACATCGATATCGTCAAACAGGCTATTGCTGACGCCATCGATCGCCCGTTACGCACGCCGGAGTCATTGTTCCCCGATCCCTTCTATGAAGAAGTCGGCAAGCTCCGTGAGATCTTGAGAGCAGAGAAAAACATCGACCTGCCTCAATTTCTGGCCCAACGACTATTGATCGATCGGGAAGGGCAAATCGAGAAAGAAGTCACCGGACATGGGGAGGCGGGGCAGAAGGTCAAAACGGAATTGACTGCCGCCCGGGAACGCCTTGCAGAAGCCAACTGCCGTGTTCCGGGGATTGAAGCCCGCGTCCGATACGGCTGGGCCCGAGAATTACTGGACGGCGTAGTAACGCACCCCGCGGAACGTCCCGCCTCTCGTAGCGATGCCATCGATCGTTTTCTCACGCATCGCTTTTTCGGCCTCATGGTCTTTGCGGCATTGATGATGCTGGTTTTTCAAACGATCTATACTTGGGCCGGCCCGTTCATGGAGCAAATTGAAGCGGGACAGGAAGTGATCGTCGGGATGGTCGATCGCGTCCTCACGCCAGGGCCGTTACGTTCATTGGTCGTCGATGGCGTGATTGCCGGCGTCGGCGGCGTGCTGATTTTTTTGCCGCAAATCTGCCTGCTGTTTTTATTCATCGCGATTCTGGAAGATTGCGGATATATGTCGCGGGCTGCGTTTTTGATGGATAAATTCATGGCGCGACTGGGGCTGAGTGGTAAGTCGTTTGTGCCCTTGATGTCGTCGTTCGCATGCGCTGTCCCCGGTGTGATGGCAACCCGTGTCATTGAAAGCCGCCGCGACCGGTTCGTGACGATACTGGTCGCTCCACTCATGAGTTGTTCGGCGCGTTTACCAGTATATCTGCTGCTGATTCAAGCCTTCATCCCCGATCGCACATTGGCGGGCGGACTTGGATTACAGGGAACAGTGCTGTTTCTGATGTATTCGATCGGCGCGCTGGTGGCGATTCCCGTAGCTTGGGGGCTGAAGAAGTTCTTCTTCCCCGGCGAGACGCCTCACTTTGTCATGGAATTGCCCAGCTACAAAATTCCCTCTGTTCGCGTAGTGTTCGATCGTGTGTATGATCGGGCGAAAGCCTTTGTCGTCAGAGCGGGAACGTTGATTTTCGCGACCACGATTGTCATCTGGGCACTCGGATTCTATCCCGGCAACCATGACCATCAGTACGATTTACAACGGTCGATCAGGGCGGCGGACATCAAATTGGAACATGAATCAGAAAAACTGGCGGAAGTGGAACTCTCCCAGGAAAAGGGAGAAAAATTGGCGGCTGCGAAAGAGGATGTGCGGTTGGCGGAAGTTCATCTGAATGATCTGGAAGAGGAATACCGGCGCGTCAGTTCGCAGTTGATGGCCGACAGTGCTCTCGGACGAATGGGACACGCCATCGAGCCTGCTGTCAAACCGCTCGGTTGGGACTGGCGGATTGGAGTCGGTGCGATTGCTTCCTTCCCCGCGCGTGAGGTAATCATCTCGACTCTCGGGACGATTTATTCTCTCGGAGGCGATGTGGATGAAGCGGATGAAGGCTTGATTGGTGCCTTGCGAAGTTCGCGCTGGCCCGATGGCCGTCAAGTATTCAATGTGCCGGTGGCTCTGTCGATTATGGTATTCTTTGCGTTGTGTGCTCAATGTGCGGCGACTTTGATGGTCATCAAACGGGAGACCAACAGTTGGCGGTGGCCGATCTTCAGTTTTGTGTATATGACCGCTCTCGCCTATCTGGGCGCACTCATCACCTATCAGGTCGGCAGTTTGTGGTTATAATAAAAGAATGTCATCATTCCTCGAAAATCTCGTGATCGTGCTGATTGTCGGCGGAGCTGTTTTCGCACTCGGCAGGCGATTCTATCGGTTCCTCTCGCAAGTCGGACAGGGAGGAGCGGCGTGTGGGAGTGGTTGCGGAGATTGTGGATCGAAAGTCGAGAATGCTCCCTCTCCCAAACCGCTGGTGCAATTGGATCTGAATGGCGAAAAGCATCGCTGAATGGAGACATTCACCGAAACTGAATGGAGTCTGCGGGGTTTCAATCGAGTCCCTGTTTGAAAGCGAGTATTGTGATGTATCGAATTCTGGCCCTGTCTCTTATTCCCGGTTTATCGTTAACCGTTTGTGCCGTGGAACAGGCGAAAGGGCCTGCCGATTCCCCCGCTAAAACCGCTTTGGCAGAATTGAATGATCTCATCGGAGGTTGGCGCGGCATCGGGCAACCACAGCGAGGGTCATCACGCGGAGCCTGGAAAGAAACCGCCGACTGGGCCTGGTCGTTCGACAAAAAAGAACCAGCCCTCATCTACGCCGTAGAAGATGGTAAACATCTCAAGTCCGTACGGTTGACCTATAAACCAGACGCGAAACTCTACCGGGCTGTCGTGACTTATGCTGATGAGGCCAATCGCAAGTTCGCCGGTGAGCTCGATGAAAAGAAACTGTCTCTCGTGTCGGATCCTGATAAAGAGGGAGTACGTCAGCGATTGACGATCACCCGACTGAACGAAAAACGAACGCTGGTTCTGTTGGAGCGGGAAATTGCCGAAGATCGCTTTTACCGCATTGCCGAAGTCGGTTACACCCGTGAAGGGACGAGATTGGCGATTTCGGGAGCCAACGGTCCGGAATGTGTGGTCACGGGTGGCCGGGCCACCACGCCGGTCACCTATATGGGAAAAACCTACTATGTATGCTGTACTGGCTGTCGACAGGCTTTTGAGGACGACCCGGCGGGAATTATCGCCGATTACGAGAAAAAGTTGGCGGCACGCAAAGCAGGAAGTTGAATTTTCGAGGAGGGGATTTCCAGGGCATCCATCTTGACACGGTTTCCCGGTCAATCTACCTTTCCAGCCACTTCTCGATTCTTCATCGATATTCCCACCGATCCACATGCGAAAGGATTCGCATTATGGCACATCCTGCCTCCTCCCAACCTGTTCCCCTGATCGATCTTGCCGCTCAATACACCCCCATCGCCGATGAGGTGATGCAGACCGTCACCGAAGTCTTCAGCTCGCAACGATTTGTGCTGGGGGATGAAGTGTCGGCTCTCGAAAATGAAATTGCCGATTACGTGGATGCACGATACGCCATCGGATGTGCTTCAGGAACCGATGCGTTGATCCTCGCGCTGATGGCGCTCGACATTGGTCCCGGCGACGAAGTCATCACCAGCCCGTTCACATTTTTCGCGACCGCGAGTTCCATTCATCGCGTCGGAGCGAAGCCGGTCTTTGTGGACATTAAACACGAAACCTTCAATCTCGACCCCGATCAGGTCGAAGCCGCGATTACTGAACACACCAAAGCCATCATGCCGGTTCATATCTTCGGTCAATGTGCCGAAATGGATCCGCTGTGGCGAATCGCCGTCAAACACGGCTTGCACATCGTCGAAGACGCCGCTCAAGCCATCGGTGCCAAGTATCGCGGTCGTTGTGCCGGCGTGCTGGGGACGATCGGCTGTTTCAGCTTCTTCCCGACCAAGAATCTCGGCGGAGCGGGCGACGGTGGAATGATCACTACCGACGATAAAGAGCTTGCAAATCGGATGCTGCGGCTTCGCGTTCACGGCGACGTCGGCGGTTACGATCATCAGGAAGTCGGGCTCAACAGTCGTCTCGATGCTTTGCAAGCCGCCGTCCTGCGGATCAAGTTAAGACATCTGGAAGACTGGTCGACCGGACGTCGCACCAACAGCGAAAAATATCGCGAGTTGTTCGAGCAGTTCGGACTCGACGGTTATTACGAGCGACCGGCAATCTTCGCCGATCGGAAACACGTCTTCAATCAGTATACGGTTCGCGTTCCGCACGGACATCGCGACGCGGTGGTCAAATATCTGCGAGATCGACAAGTAGGCTGCGGCATCTACTATCCGAAGCCGTTGCATCTACAAACCTGCTTCGAGTACCTCGGCTACCAGGAAGGCGACCTCCCGATCTCCGAACAAGCCTGTCACGAAGTGATGTCCCTGCCGATCTTCGCCGAATTAACTGATGCTCAACTCGAAACGGTCGCCCAAACCCTATGCGACGCGGCAGCGGAAGTGATCAACGGCGGTCAGGAATTCCGCAAAGCGGCGTAAACACGCCGAGCATAATAACCAGAACCTCACACAACCCGTGGCGTTTTCGTCACGGTTTTTTTTGCAGCTGTGATTGTCATTTTTACAAAATGGGTGAGCAGATTCTTGAAAGTTCGTCATCCCGGACGAATTGTGCTTGCGCCCCACCGGCCAGTTATGCCGGTTGCGAAAACCTCTCCGGCCGCAAAGTTTTCCCGCTTTGACTGTCCGGCACCGGGTTTCGAGAACCGAGGGCATTCGCTGCCGTGAAACGCGCGTCTGGCATCCTGCGTGGTAAGTTTAAGGGATTGTGCTTCGCCATCTGATGCGCGAAGAGTCCGAATCTACTTTCCTACCTCCCTGTAACGAATCGTGATTGCCATGATTTTGTCCTACCTGCTCGCCGGACGAGTCACTCCCACCAAACTATACGTGCTGTTGCTTCTGGTCTCTTCGACGTTGTGCCCGAAGATGATGACCGTCAGCGCCCAGGCGGCCGCAACGGAACCGACGGCGGAGCAAAAGGCGGAAGCCGAGCGTCGGGAACGGGTCAAGCTGGCCGTGGCGCTGAACTATTGCCGGGCATCGTTTCATCGGATTAATAAGTATCAGACGAAGGATGTCCTCGTACAGGAACAACAGCGAATCCTGAACAATCTTGACCTGACGAGTATCGATGACGCTCAGGTGATCAAACTCTACACCGACGTCATTCAGGAGATCAATCAGATCCAGCTTGTCGAGACCGAAGAAAAGTTGATCATGCAACGCCATCGTCGCGATCTCACGGAGCGGCTGTTCTTCAACGCGTTTAACATCAGTGCGAACGTCGCCACGTTTAACTACGTCGGTGCGGTTCAATCGGGAGCCAGAAGTTTCTGGGACTATCAGCAGACGGAAAACCGCGCCGATACGGATGCTTGGAAGCTGGAGAAGGGGCATCTCAGCTCATTGACTTCCAAAACGACGAACTTCATTGAGACCTCGTGGAAACTGGCTCGGGAACGCAACATCCCCGACGAATGGCTGATCCGCGATCGCGACATCGAACTGATGTACGAATCTTTGCAGGAAAGAGATCTGGAAACTCGCTTGAGAATTCTCAAACGGAAAGAGCCCTACTTGCAATGTTTTCCCCCTTATTACTATTACATCGGTCGGCTCGAACAGTCGCTGGGCAAATTCCAGGACGCGGCGGAAACTTACCGTAAGTTACGCGATCTGGAATCGGGACACATGCGACGCGACGATATGCTGGCAGCCGGCCTCGCGAATCTGGCAGTCATTGAAAGTCACTTCGGCGATCCCCGAGCAATTGAAACCGCGCAACTGGCGTTGAAGGAATCGAGCGATGTCTGGGAAGCGAATCTGATCTGCGCGGGGATTCTGGCGGATGCTGGGCAGTTCGATCTGGCCGAGGATGCCGTGCTACGAAATCTCGATGTCGCTCTGGAAACGCATTCGAGCCGCAATTCATTGGCGCTCGTCTATTCAAAATCGGGAGATCGAGAGAAACTGGCCCGGCATCTGAATGACGGCGAGTTCGTGGCGTCGCTGCGAGCGCCGGTGCTTCTCAAATGTGCTCTGGCAATGGGACCGAAAGGCTTGCCGGCTCCGGCCAGTCAAAAACTTCTGGCGTCGTTGCACGGGCGAGTGAATCTTTCAAACGGTCGCGATGATCTGGTGATTACCGCCAGCGAGGATTGGATGCTCGGCGGTGCTCATCTGAAGATTACTTACGATGGTCGCGTGTTGGGACGTCCTCTGGTGTCGCGCGAGCGAGGCCAGTTAAAAATGGTTTATAAAGACATTCTGGAGATTGGAACGCCCTGGAGACAAACCCATCAGGTGCGACCGCTGGCGATGGAAGTCACTTTCCCCGATCAACCGAGCGTGGCGTTTCACTTGACCCCAGGTAGCATGGCGACCGCTCGTAAAACGCTCGAATTGGCCGGTCGTCCTCAATTGCCGGGGGCTCAAGCGAACGGCTACTTGTTGACGAATGTGCGGAGTGAGGAATACGCCATTGCGTTTGACGGTTCGCAAATGGACCTACGGGATCCACCTCAACTGGTGACGCCGAAGGAATCCATCGACGATCAGACACAGGTCACTCAACAGGAACCGACCGAAGAAGAGAAACCTGGCGCGAAGACGTTTCAGGCAAGTCAGCCGGCACAAAAGTCGCAGGGAGTCCAGGAGGCGAACCCAGGTTCTCCCACCGAACAACCGGCTCGAATCGAGACCCCCGCGGAATTATTGGCTCCCGGTTCCTGATCGAAAGTCAGGGTTGGCTGTAGAGGGGAGCGTGGCGGTAGGGGGTTTCCAAGATCAGCACGCACATGGCGGTAAGGTAGAGTCGTCCTGCCTGTGTCGCGTATTCGTGATAGGCGCCTTCCGGGTTGAGAGGATCCCAGGTTCCGCGGACATCCTTGCCGGATCGTGTGGAGCCGGTTTTTGTCTGTGAGCGGACAATCTCCCGCGCTACGGTCTGATACCATTCGTGCCAGTTCTCGCCCCCCAGATTGTGGAGCGTCTGAGCGGTGTAATACCACTCGTAGACATTACGGCGTCCCTGCTTCCACTGCGGTTCGTTTTCGGGACTCAAGAGCCAGTTGACGCCGGCAGTCATTGCCAGGCTGTCGGGGGCTGCTCCGAGGAACTGGCGAGAGAGAAGGCCTTCCGCGGTCATCGTAGCGGAAACGCTTTCGGAGGGATCGCTGGGCATGTATTTGTAACGTGTGCCCTGTTTCTCCGAGACGCTGTCGAGAAATTCCGCCGCCCGTACGAAGTGAGTGTCGGGTATCTCGAAACCGGCGGCTCGAGCGGTATGCAACGCCATCAGCGCCCATCCTGTGACCGAGAGGTCTCCGACCGTCAGTTCTGTGGCGGGACGATAGCGCCAGCCTCCCTGAGTCGGATTTTGCCCTTGAAGCAGATAGTCGATCCCTTTCTGTGTCGGTTCCCGTAACGATTCATCGCCGGTCAACAGCAGAGATTCAGAGAGCACAATGACCGCTTGCGCGTGAGCGTAATAGGTCGATTGATGGCCGAGATCGTAGCGGTCGTGAAAGTTACCGCTTTCACGCTGGTTGTGGATCAGCCAATCCAGACCACGTTTGACGGTTTCGCTGTGGTCTCCAGCGACGTGAGTCTGTCCCGCCCCCAAAAACGCGAGGAGCGCCAGCGTCGTCGCGCCGGTTTCGGTTTTCATCGTCACTTCGCCGGCGTCGGGATAGCCGGTATGCAATTGCCAGCTTCCCCCTTCTCCCTGTTGACGCTTGAACCACAGTAAGGCTGCCTTGATGGTTCCTTCGGTGGAGATGGTCCCTCCATGTTTCTCCAGAATCTCTTTGCGTAATTCGGGATTGCGCAAGGAAAGCATCTGCTTCACGTTGACCGGTTTGACGCCTTCCGAGGGCGGTTTCTCGTCGGGATTCTCTTCTTCGCCACTACCCGTCTTGTCTTTTGGAAGATCGAGCGGTTTTCGTTTCTCGGAAGAATCCGGATTCAGGTTGATCGCCCCCACATCGATGGGGCCACGTGGCCGATTCTCCATCGCGGCGACGGGAGTCGGTGTGAAGCCGAGTTCGAAGAAATAATCGTCCCGTTGGCTTTGAATGGTGATGATGATGGTCGCCAGAATCGCAAGTAACGCAATATGTAGAATTGTACTAGTGATCAAGCCACGGATGCCGTGTTTGCGGTCTCGGATCAGGTCCTTCCAGAAAGAGAGTTTTGGAGGTGCGAGATCATCGGGATGAACTTTGATCCGAGGACTTTTGGTGCGACGCAACTTCAGCGGTTTTTGAGGGGACGAACCGGTACGGGCCCTGGATTGTTGCTTTTTGGCAAACCAGTCGGGTTTTTCAGAGCGAGAAGACATACCGAGACGATCAGGAAGTGAAGGCAATTGAGCGATTTATCTTAGCCGAAATCCAGAGAGGAAACAGTAGCGTTGCCGTGAGAAATTGATTGATATGGACCCACTACACTACCTCGTATACACTTGAGAAATGAGATGTTTTCGTACAAAAACTTGGATGAACGGCTGCTGCCGATGGCGAGTCACTCTCTCTGTCATCATGATGCTGGGAGTGTTTCGCGGCGGCTCGTTATTGGCTCAACGAGTCAGCGTTGATGACTATCAACAGCGCTTTCAGGAGCAGCGCGAATTGTTCATCCTGAATGGAGAGCAGTTTGCGGAATCGCTCCAGAGTGCCGGTCAAGACAAATACGCTCAGCATATCACCCGACAACTTGAACTGTTGAACGATTCGAGCCGTGTGCACATGCCCCTGGCCAAATCGGCGCGTCCAGAAATCAGTCCGGTGGCGACCCCCGAGACGGTCTGGTTAAATCGCTGGAGACGTTTGAAAGATCAGCACGCCGCCGAAATGTTTACACTGTCGCAGCAAGTGTTGCGACAGAAGTATATCGGTCTCAGTTATCGGATCGCCCGTTACGTTTTGCAGGTAAACTCCGATCATGCGGAAGCCCGCAAAATGCTCGGCTATGTGCGCGATGAAAATGAATGGATGACCCCCTTCGAGAAGCTGAAAAAGGAAGATGGGGAAATCTGGGACGATCGCTTTGGCTGGATCGAGGAAGCCGATCTCCCCAAATATGAACAGGGACTCCGCCCGTTCAAAAATCGCTGGATTACGATTGAGCAGGATCGCAATTTGCGTCTGTCGTCTGATGACCTCTGGGAAGTTCGGACCGAGCATTGGGTGATCCGAACCGATCATTCACTGGAAAAGGGAGTGGAAGTTGCCGGGAAACTGGAAGATTTTTTTCAGTTCTTTGTCCGTGAATTCCCCGATCTATTTGCTTCGCGCGGCCAAATGAATCAACTCTTTAATATCGGATTCAACGGCCGCGCCCGCGTCAACAAAAACCCGATGCAGGTGAATTATTTCAGCTCTCGCGACGGATACATAAATCGTTTGCGAGATGCCGGTCCTCTGATCGGATCGACAAATGGGATTTATCTCAACCGACACAAAACTTCTTATTTCTACAATCGTCCAGAGAATTCCGAGGAAGAAGAATCGACCATCTATCACGAAGCAACTCACCAGATTCTTTTCGAATCGCGATCGGGAGCCCGGGAGGTCGCACAGGAGATGCACTTCTGGGTGATCGAAGGATTCGCCTGTTATATGGAGTCGTATCGCAATCAGGATGGGGTTGTCTCCATCGGCGATCCCAATTTTATTCGCTTCAATAATGCGATGGTTCGCCTCGTGGTCGATCGGTACTTTGTCGGACTCGAACAGTTCACGTCACTAGGGCAGAATGAATTCCAACGTCAGCCGGAGTTACCCAAGCTGTACTCGCAAGCATCCGGAGTTGTCCATTTTTTCATTCACGCCCATGATGGTGCCTATCGTGACGATTTTGGAAAATTCCTCGCGGCCATCTACTCCCCACAATTGCGAAGCGAGAGACACGTTCCCACGCTCAATGACTTGACCGGCAAATCGTACCGTGAACTCGATGCGGAGTATGTCCGTTACATCGCTCAACTGGCGGAAGAAGTCGCTCTCGCCGAAGATCAGGACTAATTTACAGAAGGCGATTTCCCCAGCCATTCTTCCAGTGTGAGAACCTCGTCCCCGTTCTTGTCGAGATTTTCAAATCGTTTGGTTAACGCGGGGACGTTTCGTTTTTTCGGATCGCCGATCAACTCCGTGAGTGTCAGTTTACCGTCTCTATTGCGATCTCGTTGCTCGAATATTTTCCGGGGAGACGGACGTTTTGGTTTCGACATTGAACTTGAGGGAGTACGGAATTTCTCCGGGAGCGGCGGTGCCGGTTTCCCGTCGAGATAAAAATCAAAATAATCGTTCCAAGTCGCCGACATCGGTCCCGTTGCCAGACCGGGGGGATCGAGTTCCCGGCTCCAGATCCGTAGTCTCTCTCGCAGGCGATCGGCGATTTCCGGATGATCGCTGATGAGGTTGTGAGTCTCTTCTTTGTCTTTCGCAAGATTGTAGAGATATTCTCTGCGTCCGCCACGTAGCAGTTTCCAGTCTCCTTCGCGGATCGCCGATTGTGAAACCCAGCGCCAGTACAGCGTTTTGTGAGGAGGCTCGGGATTTGCCCCAGTCAGGTAAGGGATCAAATTCACGCCGTCGAGCTCGGGATCTTCGGGAAGTCCCGCCAGGGCGATCGCCGTGGCGGCAACATCCAGCGAACTGACGGGGTGGTCGTAGTCGGAACCTCCGGGAATGGTTCCTGGCCAACTGACGATAAATGGGACCCGAATCCCTCCTTCGCTCAGCATCCCCTTTTCGCCATTGAGAGGTTCGTTGAGAGAACCATCCCAACCCGGCCCGTTGCCGGGAGCGTCAAATTTGTGAATTTTGAGCGGCGCTCCATTGTCGCCGATGAGGAAAATCAGTGTCTTTTCCAGAATCCCCTCTTCCTTGAGAGTTTGACGGATCAGACCGACCCCATCATCGATGGCAGAAATCATGGCGAGGGCCTGCCGTCTTCGTTCTGGCATCTCACCCGGAAAGCGATCAAGATACTTCGGAGGGGCATCGAGAGGCACGTGGGGAGCCCGATAGGCACAGTAGTAGAAAAATGGCTCATCAGCATGTTGCTTGATGAAAGAGACTGCGGCCTGAGAGTTCGCATCAAGATGGTAGAGCTTGGAATCTTCAGGGCCCGGTTTGACATGCTCTCCTTCCAGATTGACGTTGGCCCAGCCGGGACGATTGGCGTTTTTGTAATAGACATCGCGAAATCCATGTAAGGGAATCTGGTGCGGAGGCCCCAGGTGCCATTTACCCGTCATACCGGTAGCGTAATCGACGGTCCGTAAACGTTCTGCGATTGTTTTTTCTCGGTTGAAGCCGGCAATTTTGGCTCCATTACTCTCAACCCCGAAACGGTTTTGTGACTTCCCTGTCAACAATCCCGCCCGAGACGGCATGCACTGCGGTGCGGTCACGTAGCCGTTCGTCAGCCGCATACCTTCTGCCGTCATGGCGTCGATATTGGGAGTTTTCAAATCGTCACGAATGCCCTGAACTCCCAGGTCGGTCCAGCCGTGATCGTCGGTAAAGATCACAATCACATTGGGATGCCGAGCCTGAATCGCTGAAGTCAAGCAAAGCAAGAACAAGCAAGCTGCCAAAGCCAGAGAACGCATCTGAGTTTCCTTGTTGAAAAGGGAAACCTTCAGAATACTCCAGTTCAGATTCCAAATTCAATCACTTTGCGGGAACCAAGAGGGGTGGAGCGATCTTGAAATGCCACAGACACAAAAAATATTTTTCTTTGATGCGTGATGAGAGACACGAGACTTCTAGAAGATCTCGTCTCGTGATCATTCTAGAAAAGCTGTCAAACTTCCCTGAAGCTGTGCCTGTTTTAAGAAAAATCAACAACTCAGTGAAAGACAACTTGTGTCAGACGGTAACAATTTCATCAGCGAGCTCATCAAGGTATGCCGGCCTAATTCGTACGACTTGAGAGCCCACAAACTTACTAACGTTCAACTTCACATCTTCACAATTTCAGCATCGAAGGATTCAGATTATGCGTATTCTCACTGCTATGGCTCTGACTCTTGCAGTTTCACTCGCCGCCTATGCTGGTAGCTGCAAAGATTCCGCTAAAACAACGGCAACTCAAAAAGTGGCTGCTAAGAAACCTGCCGATATAGTAGACACCGCTGCATCAGTTGATGATTTCAGTACATTAGTGGCTGCTGTGAAAGCAGCCGGTTTGGTGGAAACTCTGAAAGGTGACGGGCTCTTTACGGTCTTTGCTCCGACCAACGAAGCTTTCGCCAAGCTTCCGGAAGGTACGCTCGAAAGCTTGCTCAAGCCGGAAAACAAGAAGAAGCTGGTTTCAATTCTGACCTACCACGTCGTTCCTGGAAAGGTTATGGCTAAAGATGTGGTCGGGCTCAGCTCCGCAAAAACTGTGCAGGGATCGACTATTGATATCGCTGTCAAAGACGGGACTGTGATGATCGATAATGCAAAAGTCGTCAAGACTGACATTGAGACTTCCAATGGAGTCATCCATGTGATCGATTCCGTGATTCTCCCGTAAGTGAGATATCTAAAAGAAAGTAGCCATCTTCAGGCCGGTCACTGGCCGACGTTCGTACCACGTCGACGGTGATTCGGCCTTTTTTCTGCGCGGGTGTGCAGGATCCAGGGTTGCCGAGACTGATATTTTTCCACCGTCCCTCTATGATAGGCGAAGTGTTGAACAGCTTCTCATCTCGCAGGCATGGCAGGACGGCCCCATGACAAACGGCGGATTAAGTTACAAAGATTCGGGAGTCGATCTCGACAAATACGAACAGGCAATGCAGAAATTGCCGCCTCTCATGAAGCGAACACATTCCACTCGCGTGATGGAATTGACGGGAGGCTTCGCCGGTCTGTTCCGATTGAATGGCGAAACACCCTATCGCGATCCCGTACTGGTCTCGGGAACGGATGGAGTTGGGACGAAGATCAAAGTCGCCATGCTGGCGAAAGTTTACAACACGATTGGGATCGACCTGGTGGCGATGTGCGTGAATGACTGTCTCTGCCTGGGAGCGGAGCCTCTCTTCTTCCTCGATTATCTGGCGATGGGGAAAGACAATCCACTGCTGATCGCGGATCTGGTGGAAGGAGTGAGCGAGGGATGCTTGCAGGCGAATGCGTCTCTCATCGCCGGCGAAACGGCGATCATGCCCGATGTCTACGGAGAGGACGATTTCGACCTTGCTGGTTTTTGCGTTGGCGTCGTCGAACGGGACCGTTTGATTGATGGGACGAAGATTGAGCCGGGAGATGTTCTATTGGGGCTTCCGTCGAACGGTTTCCATTCCAACGGATACAGCCTGATTCGCAAAGTTGTTTTCGAGCACGCCGGGCTGACGGTCGATTCTCCGGTCGAGGAACTGGGAACAACCGTGGGCAAGGTTTTAATGGCTCCCACCCGGATTTATGCCGCGGAAACCGCGGCGGTGATGACGCTGAATCAGGAAGATGTTGCCGTGACAGGAATCGCTCATATCACGGGCGGTGGCCTGGCTGAAAATTTGGAGCGAATTCTTCCCGACGGCGCGAAAGCAATTCTCGGTCGAGACCGCTGGACTCCACCGCCCTGTTTTGATTGGTTACGGCAACTCGGCAATATTGATCCTGCTGAGATGGATCGCGTCTTCAATATGGGAGTAGGAATGGTCTTTGCGGTGCGTCCCCACCGTGCTGATAGTCTGGAAGCGGCATTTAAACAGGCGGGAACCTCCTCGTTCCGGCTGGGAGAAATTCAACAGGGTGATCGCGGAGTGGAATTCCAGTGATGGATTCGAGTTCTCAGGAGACAAGTTTTCGTCCCGACTACGGGCGCGTGTTACGTACCTTTATTCGTAACGCTCTCATTCGCGAGATGACGTTTCGCGGGAACTTTCTAATTACGATGTTCACGCGTGCTTTCTGGTTTACCGCGCAAATAGTGCTCTTCGAAATCATTTTTCGGGAGGTTTCCCAGATTGCTGAGTGGAGTCGTGCGGAGTATTTCGGCTTCATGGCGACCAGCATGTTGATTAACTCAATCGTGGAAACATTTTTCATGCCGAATTGCGCCAACTTCAGCGAACTGATTCGAACGGGAAATCTCGATTTCGCCTTATTAAAGCCTATCGATACGCAGTTTCTGGTCTCCTGCGAGAAACTGGAAATTGCGAATTTGAGTCAGACGGCACTTTCGTTGTCGTTGCTGTTGTATGCCGTTCTGACCAGCGGGGTGACTCCCGATGCGATGTCGGTTTTGGCTTATGTGCTGCTGGTGTTGATTGGAGTCGCGTTCTTTTACAGCTTAATGATCGCGCTCGCGTCTACTAGCATCTGGTTCGGACGCAATCAGGGACTGTACGACTTCTGGTTTTACATCACCGTCTTCGCTCGTTATCCCCGCAGCATCTATACTGCGCGTGACACTCTGGCGGGAAATCTGCTCTCGACCGCTTTCACGTTCGTCATCCCCATTCTGCTAGTGGTGACGGTTCCGGCTCGCGTGTTGATGCAGAAAACGCTCGACCCGAGCTGGCTGATTTTCGTCGGCGGAGGTTTGACCCTGGTTGGACTCGTCGTCTCGCGACGAATCTTCAAATGGTCGTTGAAGAGCTATCGAAGTGCGAGCAGTTAGGCGTCTTTGAATTCGTCGTCGTCGAATTCCATATCGTCGAAATTGCTGTCATCCCACTCGTTCTCATCCACGTCGCCGAGGAGTGCTTCATCGCTGCTCCCGAAGTCGTCTGTCTCGAATTCATCATCTCCCTCCATCTCACTGAACTCATCGACTTCGCTGGCTTCCTCGGTTTCGTCGAAATATTCGAGTTCCTCCTCCTCAGTTGCTTTCTTCTTATCCTGCTTGGGAGCGGACGCGCTCTTGGGGCCCATAATGAAACCCAGAATCGGCAGTGCGATCACCCCGACGCCGGCGAGAACCGCGACCCCTGCCATGATCAGAAGCATTCCGCTAAGTTGGCTTCCCATCAGCCCCATAATCAGGAGGAACAACATACAGCCGGCGGGAATAACGGCGACCAGCGACGACAGTGCAAAACCAACTTTACTCACGGCAAAGACTCCTGGGATTGAATCCTCAAAAGGGGTGTGGATGCTACTCCTATGTTATGTCGGGTAAGATTGGGATCGCAAGCGGCGATTCGGTTGAATGTTGATCCCACGCCTGCGAGAGTTCTAATCAATCCGATTATAGCGGTCAGTGAACGCAGAAACGGGAAGGTATTAAAATGGGATTGGGACGTCAAAAACCGCTCCCGCAAGTTGCTTGGGAGAGATTGAACCGTCAGATTGCTTCTTGTCGGGCGTGTCCGCGATTGCGCGAGCATTGCGAGACTGTGGCCCGCGAGAAACGACGAATGTTTGCTGACGAGGAGTATTGGGGACGTCCCGTGCCGAACTTCGGTGATCCGCAGGCTCGGCTGTTGATTGTCGGCTTGGCGCCCGCCGCCCACGGAGCCAATCGGACCGGGAGAATGTTTACCGGTGATCGAAGTGGAGACTGGTTGTATCGCGCACTCCATAAAGCGGGTTTTGCGTCGCAATCGGAAGCGACATCCCTCGATGACGGTTTGACCTTGCGAGATTGCGCGATTACGGCAACCTGCCATTGTGCGCCTCCTCAAAACAAACCGACACGGGAGGAGATTGAGAACTGTCGTGATTTCATGACACAATCGGTGGAAGTGCTGCCGGTGAAGGTCTTTCTGGCGCTGGGATCGATTGGATGGCGGGCGGTGATCGATTATGCCAAATCTGTCGGTTGGTGGACGCAAAAACTTCCCAAGTTCGGTCATGGCGAAACGTTGCAGTTGGAAAACGGATTGTGGCTTGTCGGCAGCTTTCATCCCTCGCAGCAGAATACCTTTACGGGAAAGTTGACCGAACCGATGTTCGATGCAGTTTTTCGACAGGTGCATGATTTACTCGAAAGCCCGGTCTAATCCCGTTGGACAGATACGACCCTTTAAAGGCTGAAATCTCGTGATATCTCGGTAATATATGAATTTTCTCAGTCGAGAATTACTGCGTGGCTTATAGTGTTATCAAGTTGGCTAAGATCGCTGTAGAGGGGAACACGGATCATGCTCGAAAAACTCTGGTTCTCGACTTTAATTCGAGGTCTGTTAGCAATTCTTTTTGGTTGCTCCATGCTCTGGTGGCCGGGTTTGACGCTCAAACTGGTGATCATGGTGTTCGGTTTTTTCGCCGTGTTGGAAGGGTTTGCTCTCATTGGCGGTGCGTTGGCATTTCAAAATGAACATCCTGATTGGTGGTTGCCGCTGGTGACCGGATTCGGAGTTTTGATTCTCGGGTTGCTCGCCTTTTTCGCGCCTGGGGTCACGGGACTGGCGGTGCTCATCCTGATCGCGGCTCGCTTCATGGTGGTGGGGGTTACAGAAATCATGCTCGCGGTCCGAATTCGGAAAGCGATTGTCGGCGAATGGTTCTTACTGGCTCAAGGAGCATTGTCACTATGCCTGGGAATTCTTCTGGTTGCCTGGCCGGGGGTGAGTGCGGTTGCGTTAGCCTGGTTGTTCGGGAGCCTCGCACTCTTCAGTGGAGTCCTGACAGTCATCATTGCTCTCCGCTTTCGTGGCGATCTTCAAAAAGTTCGACAACAGGCCGAAGAAGAGATGGGGTTTGCTGATTCGACGGCTCCCGACTCCCATTGATCAAACCACCAGCTTATTCACGGCTTCGTCAAAGTCCTCGCGATTGAGAGTTTCTCCCGTGACGGCTTTGAACATGGCCGAGAGATAGACGAATCCCAGTTCTTCAGGCGGGATCACCTGCGCTCCTCGCGCAGAAGCTTCACGTGTAAATTCGGTTTCCAACGGTAGTTGACTGAAATCAGCGATCGTCATTTCCGCGCGGAAAAACGCCGGGTTGAGTTCGGATTTCCCGTGACCGGCTCTGAGCGATTCATCGGCGATCACAGCGACATCAGTGTAAGTATCGTACAAATTCATGAACGGTATCTGGCGAACTTTCATGACCTGAGCCACCTGCTTAGCGGCGATGTCGTCGGGGGACGTCACGCTGACGACGCAATCGCGTCGATTCAGGCCGTAAATTAAACTGCGGGCGAGAGGGTTCGTTCCGAAGACCAGCACGTTTTGTTTGCCGAGCGTCTTCCCCTGTTCGTCCAGAGAGCCCTCGATCGTTTTGAGCATCACGCGCCATAACAGATTGAATCCCTGCCATTGCTCTTTTTTTCGGAACAGAAGATCGCAGGCTTTCGACTCGCGAACCGCGTCTTCTTCATGATCGGTGAATTGATGAAGATCGAGATGGATGGTCGGATTGACGAACATTCCCGGAACTTTCAGAGTTTCGAGTCGCTTACGAATCTTGTCGAGTTGTCCGACTTGAAACGGCAGACACCGAAACGATGAACCAGTTCTTTCAAAACCCCGATTGAGAACCCTGGCCATCAGCGGCTGGGTTCGATCGTATCCCACTAAACCGATGAAGCGGGTTTTGGCCGTAATGCTTTTGAAATCGTAGAGCTCGGTGAGATCGAATGCGGAAGCCTGACCGTCAAACGCTTCCATTCCCTTTTCGAGCGCCGCGTACAACCAGGGAGAACCGTATTTTCGCCCCAACAGCGAAAACGTGATTCCCGATTTGCCGATCCCCATCCCCACAACCGGAAGCTCTCGCTTATCGACGACCGCCTTCAGCAAAGGCCACGCATCCTCAAAATGGGGAGTGGCCCAGGTAAACTTCACGACATCCGCCTTCGCTTTCCAGGCGGCATCGAACATTCCGTTCACATCGCCGATCGGTTGATCGAGACTCGTCAGGCTGATCACTCTTTTGGTCTCGCCGAAACGGGGAATTTTGGTGGCGGTTTCCAGGTCGAGTTCGACGTAATCGGGGCCGCTGATAATCGCCTGCCGTAACAGAGCGATCCGTTCCTCCTCCGAGCCTCCGAATTTGCCGCCATCTTCCGGTGTGCGACAGGAGACGATCACCGGCTTATCCAGACCGTGCGTTAATTCGCCGACGTCCGGAGCCTTAATCAGTCGATCGAGACACAACTCGATCATGTCCGCATACCGCGAAGCGTTGAGCAGATCGACCTTCGCCAGATTGCGGGATTCCGGAGTGACGGAAATACAAATCATGATCGCGAGTTTCTAAGACAAGCTCTAACATTTCCGACTGAGGGATCAATCCGCCACACTTTCGGCGGCAATCTGGCGATAAATTTCGGCCGCTTTTTGATAGGCCGGTTCGGCCTGTTTTTTGTCCTCTGCCGAAATCAATCCTTGCTTGCTGTTCCAGCAGGTTTCCACCGCTTTCACACACCATTCCGCCGACCGCCGGGACGCCCGAATCGGTTGGTCCGCCACCTCGACAAAAATCGGGTTCGTATGACAGGAAGGGAGAATCCGAACCGCCACCCAACTGGAGTGGGGAATATCGATGTCAAATTCCAGCGGAATCGTTTTTCCATCCGCGACGATTTCCTGTTTCGCGACGACTTGTCCGTTCACAATCACTTCGACGGGAACCTTGCGCGAATCACCGATCCGACAACGCTCGACGTTCCAGTACGGTTTTTCATCGAGTCGACGATTGCGGATCGCTTCCGACTTGGCGGTCGGTTCCGGCTCGAGGAACGCCGCCGCATCGAATGACACTTTCACTTTGCCCGGTTTCTCCAGATCGAGTTGACTGATTTTCCCGTCCGATCCCGGCTCCCCGAGAGCAACATCATTGACTTGAAAATCCATCAGGTGGCTCAGGCCGTCGCCGCAGTAGCTCCGACCATCCTTCACACCCGCCACCCAGTTATCGAAGGTGAACTCCTCGGAGTCGTCCAGCTTCACGTAGATGCGACCGAGGCCGACTTTGTCCCCGAAAATGCACGGAAAATCGGTCTCGCCGCTAATGCGGGCTTTCATGCCGCAATTCAGGGTGTGATACCAGATGTTGAGTTCCCAGATTGCCGGCGTATCGACGGCAGAAATGAAGTCGCAGACGCCGTGCGCCACGGTCACGATGTATTCATTCGCCCCGATGCCGTCAAAGCGGGGGACTTCGTAGTCGGGAAGTTTATAAGCCGCTCGGCCGCGGACTCCCTGTCGTCGGCGGAAGATCTCGATCCGTTCTCCATTATCGCCGTAATCGGGCAGAGCGAGCCCCCAGCCGCTGTGACTGTATCCAACGACCCCGTCCTGTTCCTGCCCCCATTTCAGAATCGGTAACGTCCAGGTCGGCCATTCTTCGATGTACGTGGTGCCTGGGTAGTCGTCCTCTTTGAGTCGTAGCAGACACAAATGCCCCGCGTGCGAGGAAGGAAAACCGCTCACCTCCACGTCGTACCGCATCAGGTATTCGGGAGTCGATAGTTTCGACACGTCCCCTTCAAAGTATTTCTTCTGCGTGTACCAGCACGGTCCCCAACTCAGCACACAACCGACGTTCAAATCCTCTCCCAGAATGTGGCGCATCATGTCGGCGGGAGTGACACCTTCCGTCGGGGCATCGTAATGAGCACAACCGGCGGCGTGGACGTGATGATCGCCCGAGAACCAGTTCCGTTGCGCCGGGTAAATCCAACGTTCGAGCTGGAAGTCCAGACCGTGCGTCGGTGTGCCGTCGGGAATGGTGACTTCCGTCGTTTTCGTCAGGTATTCCGGACCGCGGGTCACTTCAAACGTGTAATTACCGGGCGGCAGGATTACCGACTCGCCGTCTTCCCGATAAATCTGTTCGTGGAAGAAAAAGTCGGGAGCCAGACGACGTGACGGAGCCGGATAGACGCGTCCCCGTTGATCTTTGATCACGAACGACGCCATCGCCGGCTTCCCGTCCACATCTTTGACACCGAGCAGCACTTCCACAGCAGGAGCACAGTTGAAGAGGATCGGTAGTTCGTTGCGGAATCCGATGTCCTGCGTTCCCTGTCCGACATTGAAGGAGAGCTCGGCTTCCCGTTTTCCGCTGTCGCGGGTGTAGATTTGAAGGATGCGATATTCCAGTTCCAATCCCGAAAGTGTCGGTTTGAGAGGCTGTTTGTCGAACGTGGTCAATTCGAGGAACCGGTTGCCGGTCTGATTCGGACGGACGAGATCCGGATCATCGGCCAGCGGCTTCTGTCGCGGTCCGCGTCCCCGCTGATAAATGGGAGCGGCGTTCGGACTCTGGGCCACCAGTTTCGCCGTCACGCCCGCTTCGTTATGAACTTTGACCAGAAACGTCCGCCAGCCGTGCTTGATCAATTCTTTGGGGGCAGGTCCTTCGGCAACTTTGACGCGGCTTTCCGGGTTGATATTCACGCCCGCCAGACAATATTTGTCGAGGACGTCCTGAATGCCGATGATCGACTTCGCGACATCGTCCATTTCCATCGCCTCTTTGAGGGCTGCGGAGTCTTCCTCGGTGAGTGGAGAGCCGACATACGTCAAAGCCGTTTCCAGTCGTTTCGTAGCCGCCACAAACGGCTGATGAGCGACGTCATCGACCAGAGGAAGTTCTGGACCCTGCGCGATGAGAGCTGCCGAAGGTAGAGCACAGAATAGCGCGGCGAGCAGGATAAAGTTCATGTTTCTTAAGCGTGGCATGGCGTTCCTCCCGGATCAAAGTGGTTTGGATTCATTCTGGACCGCCGACAATTCACATGCAATTCTTTTCCGCGCATGATTCGCCGGTTCGTCTCGTCTTTTCCACTCGGTGAAATTGATCTGGCTGTTTCGCAATGTATCGGCTCCTTTCGTCGTAACTCCTTTGATTCTGAAAGATGGGCTTTGGAAAAGATCCCATCATTGGCATCATTGAGATCTTTGGATGAAACCCGTCAGTTTTGCCCATTTTGGGAACTCATCTTTGCTCGATCAGGCGGAATTTGTTATTGCACACTGTTTGAGACGTGAGGAGTCGGGAATCGGGATTCAGGAAACAGATATCTGTGCTGTGACGGCTTGGTCGCGTTTGACAGAAATTTCATTGTTTCATGGCTGAATCCCGAGGGTTTTCAACTTGACGATTTTGCAAGTTGTCATCTTGTCAAGTTGTCATCTTGGAACGAAACCCGATGGTTTTGCCCGGTTTTGGGTCCGTCCGCCGCGAAATCTGAAATCGCGTCTGTCTGGGAATGGCCCGATGTGCTGCGTTTACAGTCAATTGTGAGACCACATCAGAAGATTGGGGGATGGAAGGAATCAGGAATCGGGAGTCAGGATTCAGATATCAGTGATGTGACCTCCTTGCGTTTCTCTAGTTGCTAATTGCCAGTTTCTAGTTTCTTCTCGGCAACTGACCACTGACCAATCACAACTAACAAAAAACCAAATTGCCAAAGATCGC
>JABURQ010000176.1 GCA_014762625.1 Planctomycetaceae bacterium
CTCTACGCCCTGCACAAAACCAAACACGCGCTTGTCGGATGATGTTATCATCAACAACGCGCGCTAGAACTCGAAGAACCAGAAAAAAGTGATTGTAGTTGTGAATGAAGCCTCCGCGATGTCCGAAGAATTCATCGAAGCCCTGTTTCGTCGGTCCATAAGCGACGTGCGCCCCCAGATGCCATTTTCCAAATAACGCCGTTTGGTATCCCGCATCGTGTAAGGCTTCCGCCAGCGTCACTTCATCGAGAGACATATTGATCCCGGGAGCACTCTTGGCGTTTCCCTGCGTCCAGTTATTGACTCCCGATCGCTGTGGGTAGCGTCCAGTCATCAGCATCGCTCGCGCCGGGCAGCAGACGGCATGTGCGTAAGCCTGGGTGAAACGGATGCCGTCTTGAGCAAGCTGGTCCATCGTCGGTGTATAAAGATCCTTCGAGCCAAAACAGTTGGCGTCGAGCGTACCCTGATCGTCGGTGAAAAAGATGACGACGTTCGGCTTGTCGGACGCGAAACCGTTCAGGTACGAAGTGAGAAGGAGTCCGAAGGAGAAGGTGAGTCGCAGGATTGGAGAGGTCGGCATAAACTTGATTCCATGGAATGATGATGCGTCCTTACTGTACTCACACAGTCACGCAGACTCAAAAAAGGAATTGGTCGCCTCAACGTCACATTCAAAATCGCAGCGGGCTTTTCCAGATCTCGCGCAGCTCTTCGATGTCTGAGTCGATCAGCGTCTCGGCACCGGCAACCACTTTCAAATCGGTCTCATCAGTCACGCTGCCGAGGAGGGCATGAGGCACCACTTGCATGGCTGCTTCAAACTGTACTTGCTGGTCGGCGGGAATTTCCACTAGAAACCGGCTATTGCTTTCCGAAAAGAGCAATACGTCAGCGGAGACGATCTCTGACAGTTCAGCAAGTTTGGTCAAATCGAGGTGTGCGCCGAGTCCTCCCGCGAACGCCATTTCGGCCGCCGAGACGGCGAGTCCTCCTTCGCTCAAGTCATGACAACTGCGAATGAAGCCCGAACGGATTGCCGCGTGAATCGATTTGAAGATCAGTTTGGCGGTGTCGGCATCGACCTGCGGGACATTTCCACCACAGAGTTCATTGACCAAAGAATAATGACTGCCGCCCAGTTCGTCTTTCGTCGCACCGACAACATACAGCAGGTTGCCGGCTTCTTTGAGATCCATCGTGACGGCATTTTCGATGTCGTCGATCTGTCCCAGAGCCGTGATCAACAGCGAAGACGGAATCGCGACGGTCACTTTCTCTCCGTTGTCGTCGAGGTAGGAGAATTCGTTGTTCAGGCTGTCTTTCCCGGAGACGAACGGCGTGCCGTAAGCAATCGCCATGTCCTGGCAGGCAAGGGCGGCTCGCACCAGGGAACCAAGCGTTTCGGGACGTTCGGTGTTCCCCCAGCAGAAGTTGTCGAGGATGGCAATCTTGTCGGGGTCGGCTCCGACCGCCACGCAGTTTCGCACCGCTTCGTCAATCGCCGACGCCGCCATCCAGTACGGATCGTAATCGCCCAGGCAGGGATTCATGCCGCAGGAGACGACCAGGCCACGATTGATGGAGAGATCGGGGCGCACGACGGCGGCATCGGACGGGCCGTCGCTTTTCACTCCGACGAGCGGTTTGACGACCGAGCCGGCCTGCACTTCGTGATCGTATTGGCGAATGATCCATTCCTTGCTGGCGACATTGAGCGATCCGAGGATCGCTTTCAGGTCGTCGTCGAAGCGTGTTTTTGTAGGTAGATTGAGGGGGACGGTTTCGGGAGGTGTATAAACCGCTTCGCGAATAACGGGGGGACGGCCGTCGTGCAAGAACTCCATCGTCAGGTCGGCGACTTGAGTCTCTTCGTACTTGAGAACCAACCGCTCGGTGTCGGTGAACTGGCCGATGACGGTCGCTTCGACTCCTTCCGCGGAACAGATCTCCTCGAACCGTTTCCAGTTCTCTTCAGGAACCGCAAGTACCATCCGTTCCTGGGCTTCGCTGATCCAGATCTCGGTGTAAGAGAGTCCCGCATATTTGAGCGGTGCTTTTTCGAGCCAGACTTCCGCCCCCGTCTCTTCTCCCATCTCGCCGACGGCGGACGAGAAACCACCCGCACCGCAGTCGGTGATGGCAGAATAGAGTTCCTCATCGCGGGCCTGAAGAATCACATCGGCAACCATCTTTTCGGTAATTGCGTTACCGATCTGGACGGCCCCGCCGGAAAGAGACTCCGATTCCTCGGTCAGTTCCGCAGAAGAAAATGTCGCGCCGTGGATGCCGTCCCGCCCGGTGCGTCCACCGACGGCGACAATCAGATGGCCGGGTTGAACGTGTCCCTCACTTTTGCCGACCGGAATCATGGCGATATTACCGCAGTAGACGAGCGGATTGCCGAGGTAGCGGTCGTCGAAGTAGACGGCTCCGTTGACGGTCGGAATTCCCATCCGGTTGCCGTAATCGCGAACTCCCGACACGACGCCTTTCAACACGGTCCTCGGATGCAGCACACCGGGAGGGAGCTCGGCGTCGGGATAGTCGGGACGCGCGAAGCAGAAGACATCGGTATTGCAGACGGGCCGCGCTCCGAGACCCGTACCAAGTGGATCGCGAATCACGCCGCCGAGACCGGTGTTCGCTCCGCCGTACGGTTCGAGGGCAGAGGGGTGATTGTGCGTTTCCACTTTGATGCAGACATCTTCCTTCTCGCTGAAGGTGATGATGCCGGCGTTGTCTTTGAAGACGCTCACGCACCAGTCGTCTTCACCGAGCATCTCGCGAATTTTGACGGTGGCGTTGAAGACCGTTTCTTTCAACATGTTGTCGAACTGAATGTCGCGGGCTTCGTCGGTGTAGTGAATACGACCGGCGAGCGTTTTGTGAGAGCAGTGTTCGCTCCAGGTCTGCGCGACGGTTTCGAGCTCAACGTCGGTCGGGTCGCGTTCGATCGATTGGAAATACTCTCGGATCGTCTGCATCTCGGTCAGACTGAGATACAACTGACCTTCTTTGGAGAGTGTCTCGAGCGCGGCGTCATCCATCTTGCGGATCGCGACGTGCGTCAAATTGAATTCGTAGGGTGAGCCGAGAGTGATTGATTCCAGCTGCAGCGGACCTTCGACAACATGTTCGATGGCGTCATTCGCGAGTAGCTTGGTGCTGATCCGTTTGATGTCCGCTTCGTCCGCCGAAGAATTGACCCAATACTTGCGGCAGGTGGAGACGGCGTCGGTCGAGAGCCCCAAATCGCTCATCGCATTCTGGGCGGACTTGGCGACGTTGTCAGTCACGCCCGGTTTGAACAGGACATTCAACAACCTGTGACCGTTCGCGGCAGCAGGGGAAGAGGGGAGGGAACGTAGCTCGCTGTCTTCCACGACGGGATCGACGAGCAGAGAATTGACGACCCGGCGAACGTCCGCTTCCGAGACGGAAGTTTCGATCAGAAACGACTTAGCCGTTTTGATCTCATCGATCGTCGATGAACCGAGTTCGCGGCTCTCGGCGAGAACGCGTTGTCCTTCGTAATCGGTGAGACCGGATTTCGGACGAATTTCGACTTCCCACAGCATGACGTGCTTCCTTGTGGATCATGGAGGGTCCGTTGTGCGGACCGTGTGATTCGATGTCGTAGACTCAATCAGCTGCTGGGCGCTAGCCCACGGTTTTTTATTAACCGGACGCTAGCGCGTTCCGGCTGATTTCGTCGAACTCCTAATCAGAGTCACAGGAGAGTGCCGTGCGATCTCTGAGCCACCAAAATACCCGAACTCGGCTGGTCAGACGAGGGAATCGCGGCGGGTTTTCGCGAGTTCCAGCAACTGTTCGAGTTTTTGTGCGTCACCCGATTCGATCGCCGACGTGAATTCGTCGAGAATTTCGCGAAATTTTTCCAGAGTTCCCGTCATCTGTTCGCGATTCTGCATCATAATCGCCCGCCACAGTCCGGGATCGCCGGACGCGATCCGCGTGGTGTCCTGAAATCCGGTTCCCGTGAATGATTTGAATTCCTCTTCCAGCAGCAGCGAAATCGCGGCGGCGATCAGGTGCGGAGCATGGCTGGTGACGCTCATCAGGCGGTCATGTTCGGCGGGAGAGACGTGCTGAAGTTTCATTCCGAGTGCAGACCAGAACAAGACGACGCGTCGAAGTGTTTCCGGTGGAGTCTCTGCAAACGGCGTGATGAAACAAAGCCGGTCCCGGTAGAGGTTCGCGTCGGCGTGTTCGAAGCCGTTCTTTTCCGAACCTGCGAGCGGATGCGAACCGACAAAGGTGACTTCTCCGTTCGAGAGGTCTTTCAGTTCGCGACAAAGAGATTCCTTCACGCTGCCGACGTCGGTGATGATTGTTCCCGGTCGGGCGGCATTTGCGAAGTGACGCACATCTTCCACAATGCGATCGACCGGAGTGCAGACGACAATCAGCGAGAGCTCGTGGATTTTGGGTTCCGGCTCGGTCGCGAAATCAGAGAGCAGCCCCAGCGATTGGGCTTTTCTCAAGCGTTCCTCGCTCCGACCGAAGCCGACGATCTTGCCCTGGTAGGCCGCTTTCCTGAGGCCAGCCGCGACGGAGCCGCCGATCAACCCGACACCCACAATGCCGATGCCCGATTCGTCCAGTTGTGCGGAAGTCTCTGTCATGGTGTGAGCGATTGTACGGTGAGATCTGGCGGGATGCCAGCCGTTTCACTCACGGAATGTAGACATAATCGCCGTGATGTTTTTCGGCGAAAAATTTCATAAACGGTCCGGCCTGCCGCATGCCGAAGACGAAGGTGTGGAGCTTCCAGTCGCCCGGTTCGTGTTTCAGCATCTGGGCGCGATAATCCGGTTCGACTTCGCCGTCCGAAAGAAAGTAGATCATTTCCGGTTCCAGCTTCATCGCCAGACGAATCGAAAGACGCGGGTCGGTTCCGCCGTCGGCGTTCGCGGACGCAATCCATTTCAGATATTTCTGTTTGTTTTCCGCGG
>JABURQ010000130.1 GCA_014762625.1 Planctomycetaceae bacterium
TTCATGAGGTGATAGAGTTTTGCCTACTCTATCTATTCCTCCTGGATGGCGCTAGGCTTATCTTTCACGCGCTCTAGTGACTCTGTTTTTCTGATAGCTAACACATCAGCTGCAGTATGTTTGCAACGCCCAGTCCATTCGCATAAATATCCATTTGACGCGAATATTTCGGCAATAAGTTTTTCAAATGTGTCCGGGTGCATTTCGCGCATTCTGCTCGGATTTGATTGCAAGTATTCAATTAGTGCAATTTCTATTTTTTTATCTCTGAGATGACTGCCCTGAATTCAATCGAGTCATCATTAGAGGTGCATAGCAAATTATTTTGGCTTGCAATAAATGCGGGTGAAGCGTATGCCACATCCTCAGCAATTTTTAGCTGATGAATTTGCCAGCGATTTTTATCTACAGATGAGATGAGACACTCAATAACAGAGCCCATCTCTACGTTCACCATTCCTTCATTCAATGTGAATGCGTCATCACTTCCAAAAAACTTGAAGACTTGTCTGAAGCCATCTTGCATCTGGTAAGTGATTTCCGAGACTTGGCCTTCGACCTTGTATAGCTTCATTGAAGTTTCGCAGTTGAATTGAGATACCGCTCGCTCACTCACTCACCACCCGCACGCTGCCCCAGTAGCCGAATTCGTTCTTCCAGCCGGTGGCGTGGTTCTCGAGTTCCAGTTTGACCGACTCGCCGGCGAACTTCGAGAGGTCGATTCGGAACGATTGCCAGCCGCGCGACGCGGGACTCCCGATCTCCTCAGAGAGTAGTTTCTCGCCGTTGGCTTTGACCACCAGTCGCCAGTCGCCGTCGGGATGATGGGCGACGTCCACCAGCAGCCAGGTCTTCCGTCCGGAGGGGATATCGAACGTCCCGAACAGCACACAAGGCTCGTTCTGATTAACCGGGTGCGTCCTTACGACGGTCGAGCGATTCATGTGTCCTTTCTGGAGGCTGACATCGCCGACGCCCGACTTTTTCGTCGTAAAGCCGGGGGCCACTTCGCCGATCACTTCCGCAAACTGCTGCGGGTTGGTGGCGATGCGGGGGACGACTTCTTTGACGCCGGGGAGTCGTCGCGCCGTTTCGTCGGAAGGGTGTTTGTCGAGGGTGAGGAACGCGAACAGGTCCACCAGTTCCTGCGGTTTGATCTGTTCCTCCAGTTTTTCCGGCATCAATGAGACCGGACTTTTCTTGAGGATTTCGATTTCGTCTTTGGGAATGGTTTCCAGTTTGCCTCCCTGAATTTTTAACGTGACTTTGGCGTCGGTATCTTCCACCAGCAGACCGTTCAAGACGCGGCCTTCATCGGTCACGACCGTATAAGACTGATAAGACGCACCGATCACCAGTGACGGATCGAAGACATTCGACAGAAGTTGTTCGAACGAATTGCGGCCGTTCAGGGTGATGTCGGGACCGACTTCCTGCCCCTTGCCATAAATTTTGTGACACTGGCCGCAGACTTTATTGAAGACCAGTTCCCCCGCGAACGGGTCCCCTTCGGACGAGCGTATGAGCTGTTTCATTTCGCCGATCACTTTGTCCCGTTGGGGATCGCGGCCTTCGCGGATCTGGCCCCAATGTTTTTCGACCAGGGTTTTGAGTTCGGGATCGTCGGTGGCGAGAAGTCGTTTCACCTGATTGAGGTTGAGGGCATTGGTGGGAATTACTTCTTCACCAATCGCGGCCAGCAATTGCGTACTCCAGACCTTGCGTTGCGTCAACAGATCGATCGCCCGCGGCTTGAGTTCCGGTTCGAGCTGGTGGTAATGAAAAATCAGCAATCTGGCGACGTTTTCGTTCTTCAGACGCCCGAGCGTGCTGATCATCTTGCCTCGGAACGGAGCCGAGTTCTGTTTTTTATTCCCCAGAATTTCATCAATGGCGGCGAGAATCAGTTCCTCTTCCCCGGCAGAGATGAGTGCATTCAGAGCGTTCAGACGATTGTGCTCGGCGGTTTCGCTGTTGGTGAGCATCTCTTTGACCACTTTGAGTCCGGCGGGATCGTTCCAACTCGCCCCCAGCATCGCGGCCCAATAATAGGGAGGCGATTTCTGGTCTCCCGCAGCGATACTGGAAACGACGGTTCCGAGTTCCGCCTTGACCTGTTTCAGCCGATCTCCCGCCAATGTCCGGTTCTGCACCCGTTCGGTGATCATCGAGAGACAGACGCCGGCTGTTGGCGGCGTGCCGCCCGTTGAATGGGAGTGGTAAGAGATAATTTTGGCGATGGACGCGGCATCGATCACCTTCTTATCGAGCATCCAGGCGACGAGACGCGGGACAATTTCCTCACCTCCGGGTCCGGACGCAATATCGTTGACGGTTGCGAATTCAGCCGCCTGTTCAGGATAACTCTCCAGGTAGTAGAGCAAATTTCGCCAGACGATCTTGGGCAGCAGTTTGTCTTCCTGGCTAAGCTTTAATGCTTCCGCGATCAGCTCCGTGTAAGAAGGAAACGGTCCGTGCGGCTGCATCTTCTTGGCATGAGCCCCCGCAAGAATGACTCCCTGCAAACGGACGTCGTCCGATTCATCGTAGATGGCCTGGTCGGCCAATTCATAGAGATTAATCTCCTCGGATTCGTTGAATTCATTCGACGACTTGGAATGGAGGAACTGATCTCCCGCCGCTCGGACTGCCCAGGCCCGCAACGTCGGGTCCGGTTGAGACATCAGACTCTCAACCAGGTCACTGTAAATTAGTAGGTCTTCCTGGTCGGTTTTCATACCGAAGACCGACCAGGCGGCGTGTAGACGTGTCTTCCGATCCAGTGAGTTATTCGCAGCGATCGCGGCGAGTTTGTCGCGTGACGATTTACTGCTCCGTTCGGAGAGCAGGCGTTGCGCCGTCCAGCGGATGAAGTCATTGTGCTGGCCAAGCCGTTCGATGAGTTGGTCGTCGCTTTCGGCGGCCAGATTGAAATCGGCGGGAGTATGCGGCGTCTCTTGATAACGAATGCGGTAGAGACGCCCGTGTCCCCGGTCAACGCCTTCCGGATCGCGGTTCGCGTCCTGATAACAGTGATAACGGTCGTACCAATCCAGCACGTAGAGACACCCGTCCGGCCCCGTTTTCTGAACCACCGGCATGAACCAGACGTCATTCGCGGTCAGAAAATCGGGACGCGGCGTGCCGAAATAGGTCGAGCCGTCGCGCTGCAGCGCGTCGCTGTTGAGACAGTTGCCGTGGATGTTCCCCATGTAAAGTTTCTCGCGATACTCTTCGGGGTAGGCGTCGGAATCGTAGTAATGGATGCCGCAATAGGCGGCTTTCTGGTGCTTGTGCTGCACGATCGATTCGATCTTCCAGGTGTGAGGCGGGTAGGGGCCTCCCTGTCGGTGATAATAACCGGACTGCGTGAGATGCCAGAGATGGTCGATCACGCAGGCGGAAAGAAACGCTTCGCCGTTCTGATTCCAGGCGACGCCCCACGGGTTACTCGTCCCTTCCGCGAACAGCTCAAACTCGCGCGTGCGGGGATTGATCCGAAACAGAGCGCACGTAAATTTCCAGCCGGGATGCTTCTCGTCAAAGTTGGGATTATTGGGGGTGTACTTCACATCGCAGTAATTGAAGACGCCGTTGAGCCCGTACAACCAGCCGTCCGGTCCCCAGGTAAATGAATTGGGTAACTCGTGCGTATCGGTTCGTCCGAACCCGGTGACCACTTTTTCGATGCGATCCGCTTTCAGGTCGCCGTCGAGATCCTGCATGAACAGGATATCGGGGGCGTTCCCGACCCAGACGCCGCCGTAACCGACCGCGAGACCGGACGGAATATTGAGACCCTCCGCGAAGACGGTCACTTTATCGACCCGTCCGTCGCCGTCGGTATCTTCGAGAACCTTGATCCGATCGCGTCCCGGTCCCGGTTCTTTGCGTGGATACTCGAACGATTCGGTGATCCAGAATCGTCCCTGTTCGTCGATGGCCATCGCGACCGGGTTAAAAATCTGCGGTTCGGCCGCCACGAGTTCCACCGAGAATCCCTCTGGGACTTCCATCTTGGCAATGGCCTCCTGCGGCGAAAGTGCAGGGCCCGGAGGTTTGTCCTGACGCCGGGGAATGAAATCATCGGCGGAGACGACAAACGGAGAGAACAAACTCAATAAGGTGAAGAGAACTATCGAACGGCGCATGTGTGGAATTCCGACAGAAGAATATTTGTGGATTCAGGGGTTCTATCGTCGTCACTTGAGATCGGTAATGCAAGATGACATTCGCTCTGCGAGATTGAAATCATGCCCTGCCGAACCAAACGAGAACCAGCCTGGAAACCGACCAAAGAACAGGTCGCCGCCGCGACCAGCAATCGCGTCAACGACGCCATCAATGACGGGCTCGATGTGCTGTTCGTCGGCATCAATCCCGGTTTGTACTCAAATGTTGTGGGACAGAATCTCACGCGATGCCATCTCTTTTGTTTTTCGTGTTCGGAAAAGATTTGGTTGTTTTATGGAAAACTCTCGAGGATTTGGAACTTTGGCTTTTTGCAAGACCTCAAGTCACAAAGTCATCAACACGTGTGGAAAACGATCGCTTTTGAACCGATTTTTCACATCCAGCGCAGAATTTTTTTTTGTGTACTGTTTGGTGGTGGTTCTTTGTCAGTAGTCCGTTGATAGTTGGTTTTCCACAACTGACCACGAACCACTGACGAAAAACAAAATCCAAATTTTCAAAGATCGAACTCTCTACCTAACGCCGGATTGTTGTCAGACAGTTGCCGTAGGGCCGGTTCCACCGGCCAGCAGATCTGAGCGAGTGAATGTTTCTCAGGCCGGTGGAACCGGCCCTACCCTCTCTGTTAGCGACGTGAGGATTCGGGAAACGGGATTCAGGAAACAGAAATTCGTGATGTCACCTCCTTGTCGCGTTTGAAAGAAATTCCGTTGTTTAATGGCTGAACCTCGGGGGTTTTCAAAGA
>JABURQ010000185.1 GCA_014762625.1 Planctomycetaceae bacterium
ATGTGGTCTCACAATTGACTGTAAACGCAGCACAACGGGCCATTCCCAGACAGACGTAATTTCAGATTTCGCAGCGGATGGTCCCAAAACCGGGCAAAACCATCGGGTTTCGTTCGAAGATGACAACTTGAGAAGTTGAGGACTTGCAAAAAGCTCATCTTTGAAAACCCCCGGGGTTCAGCCATTAAACAATGAAATCTCTGATCAACAGTGAAAGCAAATCGTTCGGGAGCCACCGTCTCACCGGAAACGCGGAAGATCGTCGTTCCATTTTTGCCATCCATGCGGCCTGCCGGTATCCTGTTTTTATTGACGTTCTCCTTCCACACCGAGAGAAATCCTCATGACACATCGCCTGTTCTGTTCGCTGGCCCTGTTCTGTTTTCTGACTGTTTCACTTTCCGCCGCGGAGCCGAAAGTCGTCGAAGTCTGGCCCGATACGCCTCCCGGCCCTCCCGCGAAAGTGACCGGCGAAGAATACGACCGCCAGAAACCGACCGACCGACTCGTCGGCGGGAAGAGCGTGATGAAGATTACCAACATCGCGAACGCCGAGTTGCACATCTACCCCGCTCCAAAAGATAAAGCGACCGGTGCGGCCTGCGTGATCTGTCCCGGTGGAGGCTACAACATTCTGGCCTGGGATCTGGAAGGGACCGAAGTGGCCGAGTGGCTCAATACCATCGGCGTCACGGGGATCGTGTTGAAGTACCGCACACCGACCGGCCCTCACGGCGATCCCGGCAAATGGCAGGGGCCGGTGATGGACGCGCAGCGGGCCTTGAGCCTCACACGCACGCACGCCAAGGAATGGAACCTCGATCCGGGACGAATCGGGATTCTCGGGTTTTCCGCCGGCGGCAATCTCGCCGCTCATACGGCGGTCGAAAACGGACATCGACTTTATGACAAGATCGACGCCGTCGATGAGGCGTCGTGTGCTCCCGATTTCGCGATGCTGATTTATCCCGCCTATATCTCCGATAAACAGGGAAACCTGACCGACGGTTTCGACAAAGTTGACCAGCAGACCCCGCCGATGTTTTTCGTCCACGCCGCCAACGACGGCGTCACACCGCTCAGCAGCGTATTGCTGTTCGCCGAGTTGGAGAAAGCCGACGTCCCGGCGGAGTTGCACATTTACCCGACGGGAGGGCACGGTTACGGTCTGCGTCCGACGGAGGAAGCGGTGACCCATTGGGCGAAGCGGGCGGGAGGCTGGCTGAAGGAGGCCGGTTTTCTGGGTGAGTAAGTTGGAAGAATTGGAAAATGGTCCTGTTACTGAAATGAAACCTAAATGACATATCGACTCCTCACCCCGGCCCTCTCCTCCCGAGGAGGCGAGGGGGGCATGCAAGAAGGCCAGCTTAACAATAGAATCATCGTTAAATAAATCCTTCTCCTCCTATGGAGGAGAAGGTGGCCGAAGGCCGGATGAGGAGGTCGTACAATACTCATCAGTCTGCAAATTTATGCAAAGCGTCGAGCTTTTTTCGCTAGCCGTGCAAACAATGAGGTTCACTTATGTCAAAGATAACGCGCTTGTCGATACTGTGTCTGGTTCTGTTCGGTGTTCCGATTTCCGCGTTCGCCGACGACGGTTCCAAGCCTGAGACGGTGAAAGTCTTCATTCTCGCGGGACAGTCGAACATGGTGGGAGCGGGCATCGTATCCGCCGACCCCAAACGGAATGCAGGCAAGGGGACGCTCGAATATCTGGCGAAACATCACCCCGACTCGCCGTACGCCGAATGGAGAAACGCTTCCGGCGAATGGATCGAACGGGACGATGTCTGGATTCATTACATGGATCGGAAGGGAAAACTGCGTCCGGGATACGGCAGCAATGAGGATCGCATCGGCCCCGAACTCGGCTTCGGACAGGTGGTAGGGGACCATTTCGACGAACCGGTTCTGTTGATCAAAATTGCCTGGGGGGGAAAGAGTCTCGCCGTCGATTTTCGTCCTCCTTCGGCGGGCGGAGACGGTCCCGGTCCGTACTACAAGGAACTGATCTCACGGTCGAAAGAAGTTCTCAACAGCGTGGGCAAAGAGTTTCCGGAATTGAAGGGGAAAACGCCCGAGCTTGTGGGCTTCGGCTGGCATCAGGGGTGGAACGACCGCATCAATCAAGCCTTCAATGACGCCTACGCGGAGAACCTCGCCCATTTCATCCGCGACATCCGCAAAGAGTTCGAGTCTCCGAAACTGCCGTTCGTCATTGCGGAAACCGGCATGAGCGGATTTGAGGAAAAACATCCTCGGGCGCTGTCGCTGATGAAGGCTCAGGCCTCGGTTCCCAAGATGCCGGAGTTCCAAGGCAATACCGCCTTCGTCGGCACGAAAGCTTTTTTCCGTCCGAAGGAGGAGTCTCCCAGCGGACAGGCCTATCACTGGAACACAAACTCCGAAACGTATTATCTGATCGGGGCCGGCATGGGGAACGCGATGCTCGATCTATTACAGGAGAAGTGAGGAGGGGGGAGAGATCGGGAGTCGGATTATTCGACGGGTCGTTCGACCGGTTCCTGGAACTGGCCCGGATCGTCGTTCAATTGCGGAGCATTCACATTCAGATGCTGTAATCGCCAGACGGAGTTCTCCTCCTGATGATAGATGACCGAAATCAACCCGTCCCCTTGTTCGAACTCTCCTCGATAGGCGGCGGTGACGATCGGTTGCCCGTCCTTTTCGTTGATCATCATCTCCTCAATTTCATGCTCCTGCAACGCTCCCAGCCGGGTGGCGATGTTGTCACAAAAACTCTGAAATTCTTCCAGACTCACCTCTTCGCGAAAAGCAGAGGTCGCCGCCCGGTACGGGCCTGCGACCTGTTCGGCGGCGATGTCGTCGAAGAGCCGATTGACCTGCTCGGTAATCGTCTCGGAGACACTGACCGGGTTTTCCTCGATCGTGTTCTTACGTTTTTTGGAACCGTCCGGCCAGAAGAACAGCGCGAGTGCCAGCACGATCAAGAGAAAGAAAACGATCCTGGAAAACGACATCTCACCGTCAATCGTTCGACTTGAGTCAGAGAGAATTCAAAAACTTAAATGACAAGTACGCGGAGTTCCTCACTGCGGAATGTAATTCAGTGTGTAGTACGCTTCCTGGTGCAGCAGAGGCAGGCCATCTTTGTTACGCACGCCCTCGGCAATCAACTCATGGACGTGACCTTCCTGCAAACCGTCGATTTTTAGGACGACGCTTTTTCCGTCGGCTCCCACCTCGGCGGAGGTGATCTCGGGAAACGTATGATCGACTTCCGGACTGCCGTAAGACGACTGGAAGATATAGGTGTAAGTCTGGAGTTTGTACGACGCGATATTACCGACGGTCGCCGGATCGACTTCCTGTGTGAAGACCAGTTCGAAGCCGTCGGGGCGGGCCTTCATTTCGAGAATCTCGAAGGGAGTTTTGCCGTTCCAGGTAATGCGGTCGAGAGAGAAGGGCTTGTTGCCGCGCGAACCCCACCCGCGATTCGTTCCGCCGACGAAGAGGGCTCCGGAATCGGTCATCTCGACCGCCAGCGACCCGGACCCGATCCCTTCGCGAAACGGAAAACAGGCTCCCTGATAGTGTCCCTGAATCTCTTCCAGATAGCACCGCATGATCGTGCTGAAAGTCTGGTCTCCGACGAACATCTGATTTTTGAATGGTCCGAAATTTCCGTCGGTCGTATCGCAGGCGATCCCGCTCGCCGATTGCCCCATCTTCTTGTAGGGGAACAAAATCACGGGCGGCTCGTATTCCGGAATCTTTTTCGCTTCGACCATGATGCGGCTGCCGCTTTCCGGTTCCTGCGGCTTGTCGCCAATGGCGTCCGTCAATTTAAACCATTCAAAGCCTCCCGGATGTCCCTGAAACGATCCGGGACGCAACCATTTCAGACTACAGGTGCCGTTCCACGGCCCTTGGTTGTCGGTGTAGAAGACGTCCCTTTTGTGATTGAATCCCATCCCGCCAGGGGAACGAATCCCGCTACATGTGGGAATCATTTTACCGTCCGGCGTTACGCGGACACACCACCCGCGATACGGCACTTTGCTGGAGAACGATCCGGTCAAACACAACGTCACCCAGATATTACCTTCGTTATCGAACTTGGATCCGAAGGCGTATTCGTGATAGTCGCCGCTGATCCCCCAGCCGTCGTTGATCACTTCAAACTCATCCGCCACGCCGTCATCGTTGGTGTCCCGGATCCGGCTGACATCGGGACGATGCGTGACGTATAGCCAGCCGTCCTTCCAGGCCAGGCCGAGAATTTCGTGGAAACCGTGAGCGAAGCGGGTCAGTTTCGCCTGGCTGACGTCGTCCGCCCAGGCGTTCTCGACCATCCAGATCTCTCCCCGCCGGGTCCCGACCGCCAGTCGTCCGTCGGGAATTGGCTGGATCGCTCCGATCTCGAGGACTTCCCCTTCCGGCAGAGTGAAGGGAGCCAGCGGATAATAATCCTGCTCGGTCGGCAGTTGTTGGTCCTCCTGGGCGGAGAGCAGTGAAGTGCTGATCGTCAGCAAACAGATTGTGAGAAAAACACGCATATCAAATTCCCAAACGTGGTTTGAGTTGGAAAAGTCTTACCAGACGTATTCAATTTTCAGTTCGGCTTTGTTATCGGTAAACGTCACCGGCAACAGGAGTTCCTGCTTGCCGTTCGCCGGACGTGTGATGGCGTCGTCGGGGACGCGTAATTTCAGAATCTGGTCGAGAACGTACACACCGGCCTCCCGTTTTTCGAGATCACCGACCGCGACGCGCAGATACAGGTTTTCGGGCTCCTTGCCGTCTGTCGTGAGTGTGAGCGTGCGCAGGAAATTGGTGTCTCCCTCGCTGGGAACCGGTGCGGGATAATCGGCCACCATCACCCCTTGAAAGGAGTACAGAAATGTCGGTCGCAAATCGGCGTTCAATTCGTAGCCGCGGAACGAGTAACCGTTGTCGCGCGCTTTCCCACCCGGCCAACTGACGTCGAGACTCTCCAGGACCGCGAACGGCTGTCCCGTCGGTAATTTGACGAGATGATCGCCGAGGGGCGTCTGATTGCCGGGGCCGCGTCCGACCCAGTGTTTCGCCGCGTCGATAAACGCTCCATGCCAGATCGTACGCATCACCATCTCTTCGGCGTCGAAGGCGAGATGCGCTTCCTCCGGATAGCCGACTGCAATTCCTCGGGGCGAGAGGTCGGTGATAAAGTTGCGATAGATAATAGGAGTTTTTTCGGGAACCAGGACGATCGACTGTCCCCCGACTCCCAACGGTACCGCGGCTTTCTCACCATCCGCCAGATACAGCCAGATCGCCGAAAGCTGTTTGTTGGTATCTCCCTCCAGAACTTTCGGCAGGATCGTTCGACCGTTCGGCCACGCCGCCGGCATCCGGGTTCCCCGGCGGTATTCCTGCGGATTGATCATGTAGCGGTAGAACCAGTCTTCCCGCAATCGCTTGGCCATCGTTTGCAGGTTGAGGGCCTGAATCCCGGTCGATTGCTTATTCCCGAACGGATGACATTTCATGCAGGACAAGCCTTTGTCGCCCACCATCCCGCGCCCTTCCGCTTTGACGCGATATTCGGCCGCTTTGACGCGATATTCGGGTTGTTCGAATTTGGCTCGTGCAGCGAGCGTCTTGCGATCGAGATCGGGAAATGCGCTCAGGAGTGTTTTGACATGATTCGATCCAAACTTCGGCATCCGGGTCAGCATGTAGGGACGGTCGTTGGCTCCGTTGTTCAGAATATGTTGCAGCCATTGATCGTTCAGCTTATCACCGACTCCCGTCAAAGAGGGGGGAATCCGGCCCTCGTCTCCCATTTCGGGAATCGTGCCCACAAACTCCGCCTCGCGCTCCCGTTCCACACCGCCGACGTTGTTCCGTTCGTGACACGCGTAACAGTTGAAGGTTGCCATCGTGCGGAAGACCGCCTGTTCGTCGGTCGGTCCCTCCGCCGAGTCGAGATTCTTCAAAGCCGCTTCAATCACGGTCGATTGAGCGTCGTTCAAGGAAAAGTACGGCACTCCCTTCATCGGTGCGACAGCCTGGCAACCTCCCGACGGCTTCAATTCGGAAAGTTTTTTCGCCGCGAATGTCGAAGCGATCTTCTGATTGTCGACTTTCAAATCGTGACAGTTGGCGCAGCCGACGGACGCAAACAATTTTCGTCCCTCGGCGACCAGTCGCGGATCGAGCACGAAGACCTCTCCCTCTTTCTGAGGCGTGAGCTTCTCACGGGTTGGTGTCAGTGCGGCGGCGAGGTCCGTGCGTTTGACTCCCGGTCCTTCATACGAGGCGCTGATCGTCCATTCGCCCCCTCCCTGGAAATAATCGACGATCACCTCATGCACGCCGGCGCTCAACTCGACCGATCCGTTTTTGTTCTGATGCGGGTGAATCCCATCCACATCGACGATCTTTTCGCCGTCGATCAATAACCAGCTTCCATCATCCGAACCGAGGAAAAAGTTGTACATTCCGGCTTGTTTGATGTGCAGATAGCCGAGGAAACGAACGCCGAAATTGTTCGTTTTACCGGCGACTGTCAGGTCGAACCCGGCTGACTTGCCGGAACTTTTCGGCGTCATCGAGTTGAAGTCGGGAAGCGTCTCCCAGTTTCCTTCAAACGCCTGATACAGAATGTTCGCGGGCGCAACCACCTCCCTGAGCAGATAATGGGCGATGTCGCGGGCTTCTTCGTTCTTGAGATTCAGATTCGGCATGCGTCCCGAAGGACGGTGCTGGTGTGGGTCGCGGAGAAAATCGGAGAGTGCCGCAATGGAATATTTGGTATCGAGATTCCCCAGTGGAACCGAGGTCGCCAGAGACGGAGCTCCTTCCTTCTGACTCCCGTGACACGCGACGCAACCGACCTGATGAAACAGTCGCCTGCCGTTGTTGACGAACGGCCCGCTGGCGGGAGTCGGCTGAAAAGTTCCCGTGCTGGTTAGAAAATGAGTGAGAGCCGTCACCTGTTTCTGTTTGACCGCTGGATCGAGTCCGGCAAACAGGTTCGGCATCAACGTGCCCGGTTTGGCCGCTTGTGGATCGGCGATGAACTTCTGGATGTGTTCGCGGTCGATGCGGCTTCCGACGTCATCCAGGATCGGAGCGGAGCGTTCTGTGATGGCGGCGGGTTTGTCGGACTGATGGCACTTCACACAACTCAATTCCCCTAGCAGGTACAAACCGGCATCGACGGCTTTTGCGTCATCGGCGTCATAAAAACGCTCGAAGGCGGGTAGTTGAGGATGAGCGGCGAATGCGGTGGAAAGTCCGGAAACAGCGCAGAAGACGAACGCCAGAGAGAAGAAGTTTCGCATGATGGTTGTGATGATCTGTCTGAGAAGTGCCGGTCGCGGATGAATTAAGACGACAAATTGTAACGAGTCCCTCAGTATCGTGGCAAAGCATTTTCTTCGCACCGTCCGGTTGTTCGTCGAGCGAGAAGTGATGTCTGATATTTCTTCGGCTGACAAAACGGCAAGGTTGCGTCCCCAAACCGTCACAGTCTCCCGGAAGAACGTATAATAAGGTAATGATCACGCCAATGCTGGTTATCTTGGGAACAAAAGGTTCGACCTTTTTGATTCCTGCTGCCTTTGTCCGCGAACTCAATCATCGTCGTTTCTCGGGCTGCCAGGCATCAACGAACCTCCAGAGAAATAGAAAGCCCTGCCATGAAAAAATCTATCGCCTTGACGCTCGTTGCTCTGTTCAGTCTCTGTTTGACGACGGCGATCTCTGAAGCCGGTATCGCGTTTGGAAAAATTAACGGCGGGACGCAGTTCCGGAGTCGAAATGTGGGTCGGCCCTCAACCGCGAATTTGCATCACAACTTCAACTACAAAATGCGGGGAGGAAAATCTCGCAGCTCACGGAAATATTACTATTACAAACGACCGACCGTCTCCCGCAACAGTTCCACAAAGTCTTCCGTATCGAAACAGGTTGATGACAAATCGCAACCCGTTAACCTGAAACAAGACACGAAAAACGACACCTCCCTCAAACTCACGCCGCTCACAGCTCCAAAGTGATTTCAATCCACTTTCACCAGCGTTACCCCGCGTAGTTTGAACAGGGAGTCCCGGCGAATCGCGCCGATGCTCTGCAACATGATCCGCGTGAAGCCCGCGTCCAGCGTCAATTCGCCGTGCTCGTGAACCGAAAACTCGTCCCAGGACGGCGTTTCCTCAACGGCCTGATCGATCTGCTGGCGTCCCGCCGTGATGCGAAAGCGATTCCCCGAGTGCAGCGGATCGCACGAGTAATCGATCAGTACGCGATAACGTCCCGGTTCGGTCACCTGCAACTTCCAGACGGCGCGGTCATCAGGCGTGCTCCACGTATCGAGGTTGTCGTATTCGGTCGAGAAACCGATGCTTGGGCCGTACAGATACGCCGACGATGCGGGCAATTCGATTCGGGGAGATCCCTGCTTTACCAGTTGCGGCGAGAGGCCGGGGAACGATTTCGGATCGGGGCCGAGTTCCGAGACAAATGCCAACAGGTCGGCGAGTTGCTGATCGCTGAGATCTTTTTCGAGACCTTCCGGCATCAAGGATTTTCCGGTCGAGCGGAGAATGTCGAGATCGTTATACAGAATCTCGGCCCGCTTCTTCTCTTTCTCTTCCAGCACAATCGACGTCGCGGTTTCGCTCACCAGACGTCCGGTCTGCTGTTTGCCGTCGTTGGTGACGGCGATGTATTGCAGAAATTTGTCTTCGACAGCGGCGTTGGGATCGAGAATCGAGACATAGAGAGCGGCGGGAGAGCGATTGGTCAGAGCGGTCAAATCGGGACCGACTTCGTAGCCTTCATTATTGACCTTATGGCAGGTCGAGCAATGCTTTTTGAACAGAATCTGGCCTGCTTCCCGGTCTCCCGCAATCGTGAGTGCCGCTTTGCGACTCGCAAGAATCTCCGCCCGCGACGTCGGTTCGCCGAACAGTTTCTCGGCAGCCGTTTTGATGTCGGCGGAGGGATGTTGCAGAAACCGTTGCCGGTCGGAGGGAGAAAGCGCGGTGGGAGAGATGATGTTCTCTCGAACGGCGGTGAGAATCTGTGTCATGCCGGAGGACCGCTGCATCAGTTGGGAGAGCAATTTCGACCTCAACGTCGGAGCGAGGGAGTCCCACTCCTGTAACAGTTGTCCGGTCGTCTCGGCGCCTCCGCGTTGACTGAGAATCTCCAGAGCGGCAAGTTGTAGCGGCAGAGGCGAGCCCGATTGCAGCAGGTCAGTCAGTTGCTGAATTTCTTCGTCGCGAACGCCGAGCGAATTCCCCAGGCAGCGTAATGCCTTTGTGCGTGTCTCAATCTGCAAACTCTCGTTGAAGGTGAGCTTCAGGGCCCGCTGATTGAGGGCGTCGACACTCCTGGACAGCTCGGGAGATTCAGACAGCCAGCGTTCGAGTTTCGATTTCTGATTGGCGACGGCACTCAGCATTGCCGACCAGCGATCGAGATCGTCCGAGGCGGCGACATTCGCCAGCAAACGAGTCGCGGACTCACGATCTTCGAGTCCGATGGCCGTTTGCAGGACGGGTTGCAATACATTCAAGGGAACGGGTTCCTTGGAGTCGAGGAGCCGTTCGATGGTTGTTTTGAGATTGGTTTGATTCAAAGAGCTGACGGCAGCGGCGGTTAAATACGCGTCTCCATTTCCTTTGAGAAGGATATTTCCCAGAGCCGTTCCGGCTTCGGGAGATTCCCATTCGCCCAGAGAGTAGGCGAGTTGCATCAGGAGTTGAGGATCCCTGGTCGAGGATAATTTTCCCCAGTCTTTGGTGAGCGACGGCGCATCGCTGAAAAAACGTTCGCAAATTCGGGAGGCGAAGCGTGCCAGTTGCGGACTCTCAAGATCCAGACACTTTTTCAGTTCCTCAACCGTCAAGGTTTGTGAGGGATGACTGTCCAGAACGCTCAATGCATGCATCCGTGCGAGAGTCAGCGGAGATTCGTGCAGCACGGTTTTGAGTTCTGGGACAACGATGTCGGCAGAACCGTTCCGAATCAGCCACTGACTCGCCATATCGCGAACGGGGCCGTTCGATGACTCCAGCAGATCGACGACTTCAATCTGTTTCATCTGATCCAGGTTGGAAATCGGTCGCGGTCCCTGTTCGGGAACAACCCGATAGATGCGGCCTACGGTGTCTCCCGCGCGAACGTCGAGTTGTCGCTGCTGGTGCTCGGGAATCCATTTGGGATGTTCGATCACAAAGCGATACATGTCGGAGAACCACAGGCAACCATCGGGACCGGTCCGGATCATCGACGGACGCGACCAGTTATCGGTCGAGGCGAGGAATTCGCTCTCCTGTTCCTCGGGGGTGCGGGAACTTTTGAAGGTCACGCCTTCCTGACGCACGATCTCGCGATGGACCAGGTTATGGACCGGCTCGCAGACGAACGAGTTCCCGGCGTACTGCTCGCCGAGATAACTGTCGCGGTAGATGATCGGACTGCACGCGGAGGTGAACCGGTTTGCCCGGCTGAAATCGTTGAAGCGATTGAGGGTCCGGCTGGCGGGATAGACGGGTGCCGCTCCCGGTTGATCGGAAACCATCACCTTCGCATCGGGGAAGACAACATACGGATTCCGTTGCAAATAGCGTTGATCGAGGACGTAATGCCACATCGGGTTACTGTTGTTGCCGCCGAACCAGTTGCCGTAGTCGTCGCGGTTGATACCGAACTGGGTGTTCCCGGAAACCGCTTGGAGTTCGCCGGTGTTGGGGCGAATGCGCAAATCGCGTTTCCGGACGTTGACGCTCTCGCCGGTCTTGTTCGACCTGATCTCGCCCCCGCTGTCGCCGTTCCCCACGTACAGCCAGTTATCGAGTCCCCAGCGCAAGCCGTTGACGCGATGCTGCTGATTCCCTTCGCCGAAACCTTCGTAGAGGATTTGTGTCTCGTCGGGAACATCGTCTCCGTTGACGTCGGGAGCATAGAGAATGTGCGGAGCCGCCGTGACCAGCACGCCGTCCATGTAGACCTTCACCCCCGTCGGGAACGGCAGATTGTCGAGATAAACTTTCGCGGAGTCGTAGTTCCCGTCGCCGTCGGTGTCGCGGAGGACTTTCACTTTTCCCCCCGGTTTCCCTGCTCCATCGATTCCCGATGGATAATCGCCCATCTCGACCACCCACAACGAACCGTCCATCCCCCAGTCGAACGCGACCGGATCCATGACCAGCGGTTCGGCGGCGACCAGTTCGAGTTTGAGTCCTTCCGGTAACTGGAAGGACTGGAGGGCTTCTTCGGGGGATTTCGGCGGTGGGAAGTTCTCCTGTAACGCGGCCGAGTAGAACTTCGGCGGCAGGAGTGACTGCACCGTATCGTGAATGATCTCTTCGACCGCCGGGCTGAGCTGATTCGGTCGGCGATAGTAGATCATCGAGTAGTCGGCTTCGTAACCCTGTTCCTGTAGAATGCGGCGGGACGGAATGTAGCAGGGGACGTCATTCGCGTAAGAAGTGACCCACAACCGTTCGCCGTCAAACTTCTCGTACATGGCGAGCGAGTAGTCGCAGACGACTTCTCCCGCGAGGAACACCATCGCCAGATCGTCGCCGAAGGTGAGCGTCGAGATGGCATAATCGAGCGACGTCGGCAGTTCGCCGTCCTGCTTCAGTTTGTCGAGGAAATAGCGTCCGTAGACACCTCGTTGTCCCGGCTGGTCGGCGTAGGCTTGCCACTCTTCCAGCGTGCGGGGATTTTTATAGGGGAGTTTGACAGTTTTAAATTTCCCGGTGATCTCTGAAGAGAGCGGTTTAAGTTCCGTCTTCAGTAATCGATTCACTTCTTTCCGGAACGCTTCGCCGTGTTGTTTGGCGAAGTCGAGTTGTTCGTCGCTGCCGCGCGGTTCGGGGTTAGCGTCGGCTCCCGCTCCGATCGAAACGAGTGCGACGGCTCCGTCGTGATCCGCTTCCAGATTCGCCGACGCGTAACCGGCCCAGTCGCCGCAGATTTTGTTGAACGACGGTCCCAGCGTCGTGCAGTGACAGGCGTAATTCGACCAGATCGCAATCGGCTTTCCCGCTTCGTCTTTAGCGACGAGAATCGGCAGACGATGATCGACCGGACCGTCGGGATTCACACCGAAACCAGTCCAGGTGCCGTCTTTGAGCATCCGGCGGTTGACCGCGAAGCCCACCTCACCCTCGGCGTGATAGAGTCGTCCCGGCTGGCGGGCTTTGAGGGCCTGGGTCGCGGCGGAGACGATGAGATCGACGAGTCGCGTGGTGTAATCGTCGATACGTTCCTGCTCCGGTTCGCGGATGGTATCCCCCAGAATGTTCGGGCAGACGCCGTTCACGCAGGGACCGTTGTGAGTGTGCGTCGCGCAGAGAATAAACCGGTCGTTGGTGATCGGATACTGCATGCTGATGCGGGAGAGCGCCGCCGATCGAATCTCGGGAGTAATTCCCAGCAGTTCCGCCGTCACAATCACCACTGGCCCATCCGCATCCGCTCCCATCGCCAAAGCGCGGGCCTGGAGTTTCTGTTCGACCCCTTCCGCTTCCACCGGACGACTGCCGTAACCGGTGAGTCGAATCGGGTAGGGCGGGGTGATATCGACTTTAGCCGCTCCGACGGGAACGAGAGGCGTTTCTTCCGCGATAACGAGAGAGGACGAAACCGTCAGTCCGAGAAACAACAGAAAACGAAGCATGTCTCACCTGTGCAGTTGGGAATCGAGGGTGGTCGTGGAGACGCGAGCGAACTTCATCCTAACCCGGACCGTCCGCCGATGCGATGCAGAGTTTGGAAGATGTTCGGAGTCGATCATTGAGATTCCACTCGCTCCGCACGATAATCGATCCATCCGCACACCGTTTTTTAGAGAAAGTGTTGTCATGAAAATGATCGCCGTCATGCTGGTCGTTCTTCCCTCGCTGGTGAGGGCCGCCGAAGTCCCCGCCGAACCGCTGGCCGAGAAGGGAGAATTGGTCTTCACGGACGATTTTGAACGGGAGGGCCTGGGCGAATGGAAAGCGCTCATTCCCGGCTTTTCCGTCAACGACGGGGTCCTGAAAGGCTGGCAGGCGAAAGACGATCACGGTGCCGTCGGTCGCGTTTATCGCCCGATGAAAGACGCCATCGTCGAGTTCAAATTCAAACTCGACGGCTCAAACCGTTTCAACGTGGTCTTCGACGACAAAAATTACAAAGGTTCACACGCGGGACACATCGCCCGCGTGGCGTTCAGCCCGGCTCAGATTCGACTCGGCGACGACAAGGAAGGGATCATGCGGAACGATATCTTTGCGATGCGACGCGATCCGAAACAAAAAGCCAAAGCCGATGAATTGATCAAAGATCGTGGCTCGGTGGCGAAGGTCAAAGTCGATGCTGGAAAATGGCATCACGTCGTTATCGAGATCGTCGGCGATCGGATGCGGGTCAGCTTCGACGGCGAACCGGTCGGCTATTTACAGTCGCCGGGGTTGGCCCATCCGACCAAAGAGAGTGTTCACTTCACTGTGAACGGTTCCGGCGTGTTATACGATAACGTCAAAATCTGGAAGGCGAAGTAGGGAGAAGTTTTGAGTTTGAAGTTTTGAGTTTTAAGTAGTTAGAAAGACTGTCAGCCACTGCCTGACCTACATCAATAAAGTTTTCCCATGACACACAATTTTCGACAACGACTCCGTGCTCTCGAACCGCTCATCGGGACCATGATCACCCTCGATACTCCCGCCACCGCCGAAGTGCTCGCACAACTTGGATTCGACTGGTTTTTCGTCGACGGCGAACACGGACCGCTGGAATCTGCCGAGTTACTCGGCATTCTGCGAGCCGTCGATCATAAGGTTCCTTGCGTTGTGCGCGTTCCCGCTGCCGAAGAAACGCCCATCAAAAAGGTCCTCGACATCGGCGCGGCCGGGGTCATCGTCCCGATGGTCAATACGCCGGAACAGGCGGCGGAGGTGGTCAGACACGCTCGCTACGCTCCGCAGGGTTCGCGGGGTGTCGGACTGGCTCGCGCTCACGGTTACGGACTCACTTTCGGCGATTACGTCGAAAACGCCAATGAGACCGTGTCGGTGATCGTGCAGGCGGAACACATCGACGCCGTCAACAACATCGAAAGAATTGTGCAGGTCGAAGGGATCGACGCGATTCAACTCGGACCGTACGATCTCTCCGCCAGCATGGGGAAAATGGGACAGGTGGACGACCCCGAAGTCATCCAGGCTATCGATCACGTGATCAAAACCTGTCAGGAAGCGGGCCTCGCCATCGGCTGGTTCGGGGTGACGGCGGAAGCGGTGAGACCGTATCTGGATCGCGGTTGTACGCTGATGACGGCGGGTGTCGATACCCTGATGCTGGCTTCTGCCGGGAAGCGCGTTCTCAAAGTGATGCGGGACGAGTAAACGCTTCTGGAGAGGATCAAAGATCGAGGAGTTTCAAAAACCGGTTGAGATCGGAAAAATCCTCAAACAAAAAGTCGGGATCCGACGGTTCCAGTTCTTCGACGGAGTAAATCCCCGTCGCCACCGCCACCACATTGGCACCGATCGCGCGGGCGCATTCCACATCCGCCGGCGTATCGCCGATCACCCAGATATCGGACGGGTCGAAATCCCGCCCCAGTCGTTGCAGCACGTGGCCGAGTGCCTCTTTCGCCACTTCGTTGCGGTGGGTGTATTTGTCGCCGAACCCTCCAAAATCAAAATGATGATGCATTTTGTAATGCTGCAATTTCAAGTAGGCCGCCTCGCGAAAATTCCCGGTCAGCAAACCGAGCACGATATCGTCCCGTTGAGAGAGCGCGTCCAGCGTTTCCGGCATACCGGGCAGAATTTGTCCCTGCGGTTCTCTTTCCTTGAGGTGCAGAGGCAGCAGCCTCAGATAGCAGTCGAGAAACTGTCGGAAGGAGAGCTCGCTGAACGGGAGGTCGTAAGCGGTGAAGACATCCAATGAGATCGCTCGATCCGTTCGCCCCGCAGCGGGAATATCAAACAGAGGTCCAGACGCGCCGAATTCCTCGCGGATGGCGGCCAGCATGGCGGACCCTCCCGCACCTCCGGTGTTGATCAGCGTTCCATCAATATCAAACAGGCAAACTTGCATCACTCACTCGCTATTCGATGTTTCTTTCAAAATAGCGATTTTGATGAACTGAGAACAGTGCGTCGAAAGGATTTACAGAATCTCACGGATCGGTTCGTTATTCGGCAGGATCGGAATCGGGCGACCGGAATGATCGAGGAATGTCTGCGTCGGATCGATCCCCATCACGTGATACACTGTGGCGAGAACGTTGTCGGGTGTGAGCGCCCGTTCGATCGGATGTTCGGCTTTGTCGTTCGTTTTGCCGACGATCGCTCCTCCCTGCAATCCGCCTCCCGCCATCATCACCGAAATCGCGTTCCCCCAGTGATCGCGGCCTGGAATCGGAATTCCCGGCTGCCCTTGATTGAGACGCGGCGTCCGTCCGAATTCGCCCATCACCACCACGAGGGTGTCGTCCAGCATCCCCCGTAACGAGAGATCATCGAGTAACGCGGAAACGGCCCGATCGACGACCGGCAGTTTGTAGCCGTGGCCGTCTTTGATTTTGGAGTGATCGTCCCAGTGCGGCATATCGACCGTCACGAAGGTGACGCCCGATTCCACGAGCCGTCGGGCGAGTAACGTATAATGTCCCCACGGTCCGCGCCCGTACCGATCGCGGAGTTTCGGATCTTCCTTCTCGATGTCGAACGCTTCCCGCGCTTCACCGCCGACGATCATGTCGACCGCCTGCTGTTGATACCGGTCGAAGGAGTCCATGACGCCGGTCTGATCGACCTCGCGTCTCAAACTATCGATTTGTGTGAGTAACTCGAGTCGTTCTTTCGAACGATTCGCTTCGTCTGTTTTCATCTGCTCCAGAATTTTCGGAGGTTTGATGGCCGCTTTATACTTCGCGGAGAGATACTTCTGCTGATCGTTGACCTGAAACGGATTAAACGACTGACCCAGATAGGCGGCTCCCTGATAGCCGGGATAGATATAAACACTTTGCGCGGCGGGAAGGCCGACATACGCGGGAAGCCCCGCTTTGTTCGGACCCCGCGTGCGGGAGACGTACGAACCGACGGAGGGATACTTCTGAATCTTGTCGGCGGAGGTCGAACCGAAACGCCCGGTCAACATCCAGTGAGCGCCGGCGAAATGATCTCCCGTGCCATGATGCAGCGACCGGATGAAGACCATCTTGTCGGCGTGTTCCGCATGCATCGGCAGAATTTCCGAACATTGCATGCCAGGGACATTGGTCGAAATCGCTCCCCACGGTCCGCGGTATTCGACGGGCGCGTGCGGTTTAGGATCGTAGGTTTCGAGCTGGCTCGGTCCGCCGTCCAGCCAGATCAGAATCACCGACTTCTTCGTCTCGCGCGCCGCGCCTTCCGCCCGGAGCCGGATGAGATCCGCCTGCGTCAGTCCCGTTAACCCGAGAAAGCCAGCTTTGAGGGCCGACCGACGCGAGAATCCCTGGCAGTTATTCCGGGATGACCCGTTTTGGATTTCCAGCATACTGTGCCTTTTGTGATCGGCGGGTAATTGAAGTTCGGCGCGAACAAATCGAGAAGGTTTGATATGTTAGATTGTAATGTCGAAATGGGTCGGGGCAAAGAGTTCTTTTTGATTGAGGGATGAAATCACTGCTTGACCGGACTTAAATAGAGACTCCTTCATTTTTACAGGTCAGAACTTCGTGTCCTCAATTTCCAACAAACCTCACATTGCCGTCATCGGAGCCGGAGCGATGGGCGGCTGGACCGCCTGGCATCTGCGGCAACAGGGGATGGACGTCACACTGGTCGATGCTTGGGGGCCGGGACATTCGCGAGCCAGTTCCGGCGGCGAGACGCGCGTCATTCGCGGCATCTACGGTCAGGATCGCCTCTACGTCGAATGGGTGGTGCGGGCGCTGGAACTCTGGAATGCTCTGGGCGAGCAGTGGAACGAACGCCTCTATCACAAAACCGGCCTGCTTTGGATGTTCGTCGCCGAGGACGATTACGCCAAACTTTCGATTCCCGTCATTGAAGAGTTCGGTCTCGCCGTCGATCCGTTGCCACATGCCGACGCTGAACGCCGTTTCCCGCAAGTCAACTTCAACGACGTGCGGTCGATCTACTTCGAGCGCGAGGCCGGTTATCTCAAAGCCCGACACGCCTGCCGCGTGGTCTGCGAACAGTTTCAGCAAGCAGGCGGAAGCTATCGACAATCGGCCGTTCAGCCGGAGTACAATCAGAGCGGCGAAATCGAACAACTCATCCTCTCCGACGGCAGTCGATTACAGGCCGATCAGTATCTCTTTGCCTGCGGCCCGTGGTTGCCGAAACTGTTTCCGGAGGTACTCGGTTCCGGCATTTCCCTCAGCCGACAGGAAGTGTATTACTTCGGTCCGCCCGCGGGAACCAATTGCTTCGAGACAGGCCAGTTCCCGGCCTGGATCAATTTCGACGAACCGTTCCATTACGGCCTTCCGTCCGTGGAAGGTCGGGGTTTCAAAATTGCCGACGACTCGCGAATGAAGTCGATCGATCCGACCGACGATCCACGCATCCCGTCCGTGGAAGGGATCGAAAAAGCGAAGTCGTTTTTAGGACATCGGTTTCCGCTATTGAAAGACGCCCCGTTGATCGAGGCCCGCGTCTGCCAGTACACCAACAGCCCCGACGGCCATTTGATTGTCGATCGGCATCCCGATTCCGATAACGTTTGGATCGCGGGGGCAGGTTCCGGACACAGTTTCAAACTGGGGCCGGCGTTAGGAGAACATATCGCCGCCTGTATGACGGGTGACGCATCGCCGCTGGAAATGTTCTCGCTGTCGCGATTGAAGAACGCCGTCAGCTCCCAATCTCAACACGGAACGCATTAGTCGGAGTGAGAATCTTCGCTCCGTCTACTCTTCGGGTTTTTCTTCGAGAACGTAGAAAACGTTCAAAAACCTCCGTCGCTGATTGCCGATGGCGTTTTTGGTGTCCTCAATCACCAGATCAAGCTCTTCTTTCGATGTGCTAAAGAACATGTCTTCGCCGCCGGAAAGACAGGTCGCATGTACGGCAACCCGTCCGTTTCCTTTGTGTTCGTAGACGTACATGTTAGTCGGCTCAAGCTTGAAGTTTTTAAAGCCTCTGGGTTTGACCGTGTAATAATAGTGACGACCGTTCTCTTTGGTGGCTCGATAGAGGCGTGTGACTTCTTTTCCTGGTCCCGTCGGTAACCAACCCAGAACCTTTTCCTTGTTCTTATGAGGAACTTTCTGCCATTCTTTAGCCTCCGTTTCGGAATTCGTATACTCGTGCTGATGGATTTTCGTGTTGTAAAATCGGTACAGAGGAAGGTGATCCGCTGCGCCGGCACAGGCGGAGGTCAGCACAATGACCGACACGGCCAGACAAGAGGTTTTAACCCCGAACAAGGAGATCATACGTGCAAACATGGAGCCACCTTCAGAAAACGAAGTGCCGAAACGATTGAATCAGTGTAACAACTTTTCACAAGTCCAACGTAGTCGATTGGGTGTTGTAGATCGAGAGTTTCCATACGTTTCTCTTGGGATTTGAACGGGGCAGGATTGGTTCAACGAGTCATGAGTAATTCCAGGACCGGTTCCACCGGCCAGAATAAAAGTCTCAAGCACCGACTCGGAGCCGCAATGAATTCCAGAAAAAAAGAACGCTAATCCCCGATCGCGGTAGGGACTGCTGTTGCCAGCAGCCCCCCGCACGGATCCGTACGTGAGGAGTTACACTCATACGGCTCTTACCTTAAGTCGGGCGTGAAATCGTTGGTGTGGGTAGGGGTGGAGGATTTTCGGGGGTGGGAGATATTTCGACACAACGTGTGCCATACGCTCCCACGTCCAGCGACCACGTTGGCTACGACGACGAAGTGTCATCAGCCATAAGCGACTCACTCCTTTCGAGAAACGGTTGAGCTGACGAGAGTTGAAGGGGACAGCATGGTAGTTCTGCCAACCTTGAACAACACGTCGCAGCCATTGCCCCGTTTCTTTCAGCGGGCGATGCATTCGCTTGCGCAGTTGCGATCCGATCTCTTGAAGTTTCGCACGCAACCGCTTGCGATTGCTGTAACGATGTGCTGTGAAACGTCCTTGGCTTCGGGTCCGGGCGACCACATGCGTGAAGCCCAGAAAATTGAAAGTCTCCGGACGAGAGTCACCGCGTTGTTGGCGATCAATATCAGCAGACTTGCCGAATTCAATCAGACGCGTCTTCTCTTCGTGAAGTTCCAGACCAAACCTTGCAAAACGTTGTTCGAGTTCTCTCAAGCATCGTTCGGCTTCACCTTGGTGCTGAAAACCAATCACGAAATCATCAGCATAGCGCACAACAACAGCGTCTCCGTCTGCGTGTTGACTTCGCCAATTCTCCACCCATCGATCAAAAACGTAATGCAAGTACACATTCGCCAAGAGTGGTGAAATCACCGCACCTTGAGATGTTCCTACGGTGGTTTTTGACCATTCACCTTCTTCGCTCGCCCCGGCAGTCAGCCATTTACGGATGAGGCGAAGAATGCGTTTGTCACCGATTCGATGCTCCAGGAGCTTCATCAACCAGTCGTGGTTGATGTTGTCAAAGAAACCTTTGATATCGGCATCCAGTACCCAATTCACTTGTCGATCACAGATTGCAACCGTGAGGGCATCAAGGGCTTGATGCTGGCTGCGACCTGGACGGAAGCCGTAACTGAAGCCGCGAAAATCCTGTTCATAAATCGCATTCAACACCCACACGACCGCTTGTTGGACAATTTTGTCCTCCAGCGATGCAATGCCGATGGGTCGTTTCCGACCATCAGCTTTAGGGACATAGATACGCTTTGATGGTTTCGCGCGGTACGCACCTCGGTGAATTCTTCCATGAAGATCGGCAATGTTGACCTCCATGTTTTGCTCGTATTCTTGCCATGTCACGTTATCGATTCCAACTGCTGCACGCTTCTTCAAATTGAAGAACGCTTCGCGAAGACAGTCTTCACTGACATGATGCAACAGGGCCGTGAACTTGAGCGAGCGGTCCTTGCGGGCCGCCTCACGCACGCCGTGCAGTCCGCGTGACCGATGCTTTCTCCGACTTTGAGTTCGGGATCGGGCCGACTGAACCGCGTTCCTCTTGGTTGAGTCCCTTTCCTCGATCAACTCCGCCGATGCTTCAGGGGCATCATTGTTCGTCGATGTCGCAGGTACTATGGACTCATCTGACTTCCTTTTGGCGTGCATGTCAGCGGTACCTCCATCGGAGTTGTCCGACCGTTCCCATCAAGAACGACACGTCGCCGCTCCTGATCGGAAACCAAAAGGATCTCCCGGTTCTCGCGTGGAAAGTTTTCAGGCATGCTGAGGTTCTTTGACTCCGCCGTGCCGACCAACGCCTCGCCAAGACGGCGCGGGTCGTGTTGCATTCCCTTTGATTAGACAAGGTCTGCACACGAAAAGGCTGATTTCGGAGCTCAATGTCACGCCTGCCTGTACCTCTGACCGATGCTACACCCACGTTGTCACCAACATCAGCGTACGGATCAAGGCCGAAGTGATCGGCTACATCTTCTTCGTAGGACTCTCTCATTCCCAACTTTCCACCGGTTTATCCCGGCGCTTTCCTAATCTTCACTAATGAATTGCAGAGTGGGGATATGGCCGAGCGGACCGTATTGGAGATTGACGCCGAGGGAAGAAGTAAGAACACGGATGAAACGGAGAATACGGAGACCCACGGAAGGAAAAGAAGACTCGCGCAGAGCCGCAGCGGCACAGAGACATAAAGGAACACTGATCTTCGCTCATCAACACTAATCAGAAGGTTCATCCAGATTAGTGATGATCAGTGTTTATTAGTGTTCCTGATTTTGAATCAGGAGAGCAGGAATTCAGGAAGGATAGCAATGGCGGTTTGTCTGTCAGAGAAATCGGCCCTGCTTTTCTACTTCGCTGGAACTGATAGGCGAGTCAGAAATTCGCCATCCAGGATGATACCAACAGAGGTCTCTTCTTCGTCCCATTCAAATGAGACTGGTTGTCCTCGCAGCGAAATCGTTTTTTCTTCAGTACTGAGTTGAATACTCATTGAGCGAAGCGTCTGGCCTGTCGCATTGTTGATTAACTCAATTTCGTACGTTCCGCCAGTTGTCTCCTCCAAAGGAGCCGTGATCGACAGATGATATTTTCCCGAAGGGGAGTCACCAACACGACCACCAAGAAAGTGGAAATCTGTGATAATCAACCCCGATATCCATAACAAGCAAGCCACCAGGAAGCCGGTAAGAAACGAATTGCGTTTGAATTGAATCATCGAAACGACCTCTAGAGTCAGCTCTACCCTTCGCGCTGCTTCGGGCCTCGGCGACTTTGCGTCCAACTCTTAGAGTCTCTCACGCTATTTCTTTTTTCCCCTTCGTCCGGGACGATCTTTCACTCCGACTTCCGCGGCCCAGGACTCCCACATCGCAATCATCTCGGCCAGCTTGTCGGGCATCTTCTCTCCTAGATCGTTGAGCTCCGTCCGGTCCACCTCCATGTCGTACAGTTCCCACGGTCCAAACTCCGCACTGGAGATTTTCCATTTCCCCATGCGGACCGCGTGATCCTTGCCGGCGAAATCGAAATACAGAACCTCGTGCGGTTCGCGCGTCTTCCCCTCGAAGATCGGCGTGAGACTTTTGCCGCGCAGTGCTTTGAGTCGTTCGCCATTGTAAACATCGGGGCGTTGGGTATTGGCGACGTCGCTAGCGGTGGCGTAAAGATCGACGAGATGGGCGACCTGATGAGTCACCGAACCCGGTTTCACTTTGAGACCCTGCGGCCAGTGCACAATCATCGGCGTCGAGATGCCTCCTTCGTGTTGATTCTGTTTGTACCGTCGGAAGGGAGTGTTCCCCGCGTGAGCCCAGCCTTTGTCGTACGTCCAATACGAGCGGGCATCCCACGGCTTGAATTGTCTGCCGCGGGTGCGCTCGAACGGACACGCGCCGTTATCGGACATGAACATGATCAAGGTGTTGTCGAGTTCTCCCGTATCTTCAAGGTATTTGACGATACGACCGATCTGTCGATCCATCCGATCGACCATCGCCGCGAACGTCGCCATCCGGAAGTCCTCCCATTCCTGCTCTTCCTCGGAGAGGCTGTCCCAGGCGGGAACATCGTCGGGACGCGGACTCAAGCTCCACGGCTTTTCGAAAATGCCCAGTTTTTTCTGTTTGGCGTAACGACGTTTTCGCAGTTCGTCCCAGCCGACACGGTACTTGCCCAGATACTTGCGGACATCCTCTTCGGGCGCCTGTAACGGATAATGGGGGGCGTTGTAGGCGACGTAGGTGAAGAACGGCTTGTCGCTCGACTGCCAGTCCTTGAGGAACTGAAGCGTGTAATCAGTGACGGCATCGGTGTTGTAATAGCCTTGCTGGGGAACGTCGAACTTCTCCCCGTCGAGACGGAAGGTCTCGTCACCCGTGAAAAAGTTGGTCGCTCCGGAAAGATGACCGAAATAGCGGTCGAAGCCTTTTTCAGTCGGCTCCCCTTTCATGTGCCATTTGCCGGTCATAATGGTGTGGTATCCGGCTGCGCGCATCGTTTCGGCGATCGTGCGACTGTGCGCCAGTTTGGCGATTTCGGCTTCGTTGTGATAGAGACCCGAGATGAGAGTCGCACGGGACGTCTCACATTTGGCACAGTTGTAGAACTGAGAGAAACGCAACCCGTTTTCCGCCAGTTGATTCAAGGTCGGTGTTTCGATTTCACTGCCGTAACAACCGAGGTCGGCGAACCCCAGATCGTCGCAGAGAATGATCATGACGTTGGGACGTTCGTCGGCGATCGCCTGTCCGGCAAACAGGGCGAGCAGAAGTGTCGTGATTGCCGACAGGAGACGAGATCGTTGACGACAGTTTCGAGCGGAGCGCATCATTTCAACCTTCTGAAGAAAAGGAATCGCGGGCTCGCGTGAATTCCACGGGCCAACTATCGAGACTAACCCAAGACGGTTCGGGGAACAATCTCTTTGCGCATTGTGTGTCAAATAAAACGAGCGCGTGGTATGATGCCCTCGTTCGCTCCCACATGATCGTCAATCAATTTGTTGAACGTGGTGTCCACGAAAGAATTCTCATGAATCGTTTTATGATAGGCGTCATTCTCTTGGCATGCTTGGCTCCAGGACCGCTCGTGGCGGAAAACCCGGAGGTCGGCAAACAGCTTCACGCCCTCTTCGAACGGGAGTGGGAATGGACGATGAAAACGTACCCGACCTGGGCCTCCCATCTTGGCGATTTTCGTTACAACACCGAATGGACCGACGAAAGCCTCCCAGCCTACGAACGACGACACGAACACCGGCGCGCTGTCCTGAAAGAACTGCAACAGTTCGATCCCGCCGACCTCTCGCAAACTGACCGCATCAATCTGGAACTGTTCCGTCGACAATATCAACGGGATGTCGAAGGCTTTCAGTACGGCTGGTATCTCGTGCCGCTCACGGCGCGGGGCGGGATTCAGGATCAGTCCTCGACCGCCGATTCTCTGCCGTTTGAAAAAGTTCAGGATTACGAAGACTGGATTGCCCGGCTGCGGAAAGTTCCGCGTCTCGTCGAGCAGACGATGGGACTGATGAAGCTCGGCATCCAACAGAAAATCTTACCCGCACGGATCGTGATGGAGCGCGTGCCGGACCAAATCGCCCGGCAGGTGGTCGATAACCCGGAGCAATCTCTGTTCTACAAACCGTTCCGCGATTTTCCCGCCGCAATCAGTGACCGGGAGAAACAACGACTCCGACAGACAGCCCAAGTCGTGATCGCGAAAGAAGTCGTCCCCGCTTATCGCCGCTTTCAAGCCTTCTTTAACGAACAGTACCTCCCCGCCAGCTTCGAGAAACCGGGAGCGTGGCAGATTCCGCGCGGCCAGGAATTTTACGCGCATCGGGCGAAACTATTTACGACCACCGACCTGACTCCACAGCAGATCCACAACATCGGTTTGCGGGAAGTGGATCGGATTCGATCCGAGATGATGAAAATCATTCGACAGGTCGAATTTGAAGGAACGTTCGACGAGTTCCTCGAACACCTGCGCACCGATCCGAAATTCTATTGCGAGTCTCAACAGCAATTGATGAACGAGTACCAGGCGGTCTGCCGACGAATCGATCCGACGCTCGAACAACTCTTCAAACGACAACCGAAAATCCCGTACGACATCCAGGCGATTCCCGCACATCTCGCCCCCGACACCACCACCGCCTACTACCGCCAACCCTCTGCCGACGGTCGCCGTCCGGGAACCTATTTCGTCAACCTTTACAAACCGGAAGTCCGCCCTCGCTACGAGATGATGGCGTTATCGCTTCACGAAGCGGTCCCCGGACACCATTTTCAGATCGCGTTCGCGATGGAACTGGAAGACTTGCCGCCGTTCCGACGCTACGGCGGTTACACGGCATTCGTGGAAGGCTGGGCGTTGTATGCGGAGTCGTTGGGAGACGAACTGGGACTGTACGACAATCCGTACGACAAGTTCGGTCAACTGACCTACGAGATGTGGCGCGCCGTCCGGTTGGTCGTCGATACCGGCATGCATTCTTTGAAATGGTCGCGCCAGGAAGCGATCGACTTCTTCGCCGCCAATACCGCCAAGACCTTGCACGATATCGAGAACGAAATCGATCGCTATATCGGCTGGCCGGGTCAGGCGCTCGCTTACAAAATCGGCGAACTGAAAATCAAGGAGCTTCGCCGACACGCTCAGACGGAACTGGGAGACCAGTTCGATGTGAAAGAATATCACGATCTCGTCTTACGGCACGGAGCCGTCCCGCTCGACGTTCTGGAGGATCTGGTCAATGAGTGGATCGCCGATTTGAAAAAATGACCCCACTGGAGCGCAAAAAAAACCGCCCCGAAGCAATTTCGGAGCGGCTATCGCAATATCGGTTTTACCGATGGATCAGTTCGTTTGCGCCTGGGAATCGATCTGCAAGTCGGAGCGGGGAACCTGCCAGTGCTTGGGCTTCAACCCGGCTCGTTTTTCGTACTCGCGCTCGTCCCAGTCTTCTTGAAGTTTTTCACAAGCCTCGCGGATTTCTTCTCGCGTTGGGCTGGGCTGGCGACCTTGCGCGTTTCGCTTGTTCTTTTTTTGACCTTTGTTGGAAGCAACCATAGTTGTCAATCCTCCTGAGTCTGTTGGACTCGATGCTTTGTTCCTCACTGATAATCATAGCGCAGTTCGGTCAGTCGTCCAATTTGAAACCGACCTTAATACTGGCTTGATATTGTTGAACTTCGCCTTCATCAATACTTCCTCGCAGGTCGGTCAGTTCGAACCAACTCATTTCCCGCAAACTACTTGCGGCTTTTTCCACTGCTGATTCGATGGCTGCCGAAACGCTTTCTTCGGAAGTACCTGTGATTTCCACTTGTTTGAAGACGGGGTTTCCCATGATTTCGTTCCTTTTTTCACAATCTTTTTGAAATACCAACTGTCGTATACGAACCGACGAAAACGTCTAGTTACTAGGCTGACGCATTCCCCAGGATCGCTGCTCGGCGAAACTCACCGAGGCTTTCCGGAGTGATTCGAAAAATTCTTTCACATGAGCCGAGTTCGTTTGAGCAATGATCGCGTCGTACATCTCAACGAGAGCTTGATCCGTTTCCAGTACGTGGGTGAAAAGCGCGGCGATCGGCTCATCATTTTTGAGCTGGAGCTTCTCCAATGCACGTTTGACTTCGTCGTCAGGAACAAACTGGATCCAGGCTTCCCGAACGTCAACTTCGGGATACTGTTCTTCGTCCTGTTCAACTGCTGCACAGATCGCATTTCGTTGATGCTTCTCATAATCGCTCAGCAACTCTAATCGAGAGTCGCTAGAACAATCGGAATAACGGTTAATCTCCTTCGCCAACTCTTCGTGAAAGCCTTCGATCGTTTTCAAAATATCTTCAACTTGGCGATACGCCATAAAACATCACGTCCTTCATAGTTAATCTCTAAGTTATCGGGGAGTTTGTTGCGGGTTGATCGCGCATGCTGATGGCTGATCACACATCCGTTGATCGCTCAAGCCGCACGGCGTCTGTGAAGACCGTTCCGAAGCTCCACCAAAGACGCCTCTATGAAATAAAGAGAGCAGACGGCATGCCAAACGGTGGATTCAACGCCGATTTCCACGATCAATTTGCATCCCACTTCAGGAATGCCTCTAATGTGCTCAATGTCTTTTCTGTTTGTCGTTGATTCACATCATGCTTTCGAGGCCCCACCCATGAAGCGCTCTCTGCTCGTTCTGCTCTCCTGCTGTCTGTTTGTGACCGGTTCTCTCTCGACCACATCCGCCGCCGATCTCCCGAATGTGATTGTGATCCTGGCCGACGATCTCGGCTACGGCGATCTATCGAGCTTTGGGGCCACCGATCTGGAATCTCCGCACATCGACCAATTGGTAGCTGACGGCATGAAGTTCACCAACTTCTATGCAAACTGTCCGGTCTGTTCGCCGACAAGAGCCGCGTTACTCTCGGGGCGTTATCAGGACATGGTGGGAGTGCAGGGGGTCATCCGCACGCACGCCGACAATAGCTGGGGTTACCTGACGGAAGATGCGATTCTGCTGCCCGAGCTTCTGAAGCACGCCGGCTATCACTCGGCGATCGTGGGGAAATGGCATCTCGGACTCGAAAGCCCCAACACACCCATCGAACGCGGCTTCGATCACTTTCACGGTTTCCTCGGCGATATGATGGACGACTATTACAACCATCGCCGACACGGCATCAATTACATGTATCACGACCTGAAGGAGATCGATCCTCCCGGCCACGCGACCGATCTCTTCACAGACTGGTCGATCGATTACATCAAATCTCGAAAAGGGAAAGAGCAACCCTTCTTGCTGTACCTCGCGTATAACGCCCCCCACACCCCGATTCAGCCGCCGCGAGAATGGTTCAACAAAGTGAAAGCTCGCGAACCCGGCATCGATGAGAAACGCGCGAAACTCGTCGCCCTTATCGAACATATGGACGATGGCGTCGGCAAAGTGATGGCGGCGCTCAAAGAAACCGGCATGGATAAGAACACGCTCATCATCTTCACCTCTGATAACGGAGGTCAACTCAGCGTCGGCGCGAACAACGGACCGCTGCGCGACGGGAAGCAATCGGTTTACGAAGGAGGACTCAAAGTCCCCGGAGTCGCCGTCTGGCCGGGAGAAATCAAACCAGGTTCCGAAACCGATTTTCGGGTCATGTCGATGGATATTTACGCCACGATCGCCGATGTGACCGGTCTCCCTCAACCCGCAGAAAATGAAGGCCGCAGCTTCCTCCCGACCTTGCTGGGCAAGACCCAGACTCCCCTCCGAAACATGATGTTCTTCCGTCGTCGCGAAGGAGGAACTCGATACGGCGGCAAAACAATCGAAGCCGTCATCCGAGGGGAATGGAAACTGTTGCAGAACTCCCCCTTCGAGCCGCAGGAACTCTACAACCTGAAAGAGGACCCTCAGGAAGAGAACAATCTGGCGGAAAAAAACCGGAAGGTCTTCAACGACCTGGCCGCCGAACAACGCCGACAACTACAGCAGTACGGCACCGTGCCGTGGCAAAAACCGTTACCGTGAAATGGGCTCTCAAAACTTGTCTTCTCAATTCGATCGCGCGAGCGGACGTGCGCGCGACCGGACGTGTCCCGTTTATTGTTCGGCATCGGGCCGCACAATCACCCATCATCCTCGGTTTTCTGGTGAGTTTGAAATTTCTCGAAAGCGACTGGTTGAGTTCAAACGCCGAAACGTCCATGATTGAGGAGTAGACGTTTTCGCCTGTGAGCGAAACCCATTCTCGGGCCTTTTCCGACCGCCACGCCGACCCGGAGCTTCTGTGTTATGCCGTTGCGCTATGTTTTGTTGTGTGTTCTGTTGCTGGGGGCGCCTGCAGTCCACGGCTTCGCTCAAACGGACACCTCCTCTCCCAAATCCCCCTCCAAACCGAACATCGTCGTCATTCTGGCCGACGACCTTGGATTTTCCGATCTGGGATGTTACGGCAGTCAGATTCAAACTCCGAACCTGAATTCGCTCGCGGAAGAAGGGCTGCGCTACGCGAAGTTTTACAACACGGCCCGCTGCTGGCCGACGCGAGCGGCGCTGATGACCGGTTACTATCCGCAACAGATCGGCATGGATCCTCCGCAAAAAAAACTGCCCCCCTGGACTCGGATGTTGCCCCACTATCTGAAGACCGCCGGTTATCGAAGTTATCACTCCGGTAAATGGCACATTCGAGCGGCGGAAGATGTCGTGGCGCAGGGAGGCTTCGACAGATCGTTCAAAATTTCCGATCAAGATCGTTTCTTTTCTCCGCGTCGCGTTGCGCTGGACGATGTCAATCAACCTCCGGTCAAAAATGACGGCAGCTTTTATGCGACCGAAGCGATCGGAGAGTACGGCGTCGAATTTCTCTCCGAACATCAGGAGAAACACGCTCAGGATCCGTTCTTCCTGTACCTCGCCTTTACCTCTCCTCATTTCCCGCTGCATGCGTTGCAGGAGGATGTCCAGAAATACAAAGAAACCTTCTCGTCAGGCTGGGATGTCCATCGAGAAAAACGTCTCGCCTATTTGAAGGAAAGCGGTTTGATCCCGAACGCCGAACTATCGATGAGAGAGGAAGAGACAAAACCGCGTTGGAATCTGGAAGCGGATAAGCTGATCGAAGCGATCGGGCCGGGAGAAGTTCCCAACGCGGTCGCCTGGAAAACACTCACCGACGAACAGAAAGAGTTTCAGGCTCTCAAAATGGCGATCCACGCCGCGATGATCGACCGCATGGATCAGGTCATCGGACGAGTCCTCCAGCAATTGCGGGAGATGGACGCGCTGGGCAATACGTTGATTTTCTTCTGCTCGGATAACGGTGCTTCGGCGGAACAGATCATCCGCGGCGATCTTCACAATCCCGATGCGGTCCCCGGTTCCGCGGAATCTTATCTATGTCTCGGACCGGGATGGTCGACCGCCGCGAATACGCCGTTTCGACGTCATAAATCGTGGGTTCATGAGGGAGGGATTTCGACCCCGCTGATCGTTCATTGGCCGGAAGGTTTTGCGGCCGCGGGAGAAAGTCGCCAGGCGGTCGGACACGTGATCGACATCGTTCCCACGGTTCTCGACGTCGCCGGCATTCAATGGTCCCCCGAATGGAATGAAGCCACCGCTCCTCCGCTGGCGGGGAAGAGTCTCGTTCCCTCGTTCGCGACCGATCAGCCGATCGAACGCGAGTTCCTGTTTTTCAGTCACGACGGACACCACGCGCTCAGGCAGGGTGAATGGAAGGTCGTTTCTCCCGACGATAACAGCGTCGATTGGGAATTGTACAATCTCGCCGATGATCGAGACGAATCGAACAACCTGACCCCTCTACATCGAGAACGGATGACGACGATGCAGCTTCTCTGGAATCAGCTCAATCGCGAGATGCGGGCCCAAGCGAACCCGCAATAAGCAGTCAACGCCCCGGAGCCGATTTCGTATATTGAATGCGACCGGTCTTTCGCTTTTCGTTGACCAACGTTTCCCAGAGTTCGGCTTTGAGACTTTGCAACACAATCGGACGCACGTCGACGAACTCAAAGGCCCCCGGTCTCTTTTTCGTCAGCATCAGGAGATGCACTCCAAACGGTGACTTGAACGGCTCGGTGATCTCTCCGACTTCGAGAGGCAGGAGCTGTTCCGAAAAGAGCTTCAGGCGGTTAATGCCGTAAGGCGCAAAGCCCAGATCGCCTCCTCGATCGGCGCTTGGCGCTTCCGACCATTTTTGAGCGGCCTCTGCGAAGTTTAGCTGGCCGCTCTCGATCTGCTGTTTGTAAGCTGCGAGTTTTGATTTCGCCTCGGCGATTTGCTGCTCGGTCGCGTTCGTGGGGAGTTTGAGAAAAATCTGACTTGCGCGAAACTCGGTGCCGTCGAATTTCTGTCGGTTCTTCTCGAAATACTGTTGCAGCTCTTTTTCGCCGATGAGTTGGTTAAAGTAGTTTTGCCACATCGACGCCCACCGCAATCGCTTTTGCAGTTCCACATCGCTCAACCCCAACGCCTCAAGAGTTTCTTCGGGCTCCTTCTCGGCGGCTTCGATTTTCTCTTTCAGCAGTTTGATCTGGGCGGCGATTTGAATTCGATCGGAGCGAACGCGGAGTTCGTCGAGATGCTGTTTGACCAATTCCCGATCGATCAGATCTTCGAGCACCTTAGCTCGCTCGGCTTCCGAGAGTTCGTCGGGATCGAAGCTGCGAGACAAAATCTCCAGTTCTAGGTCCCTGTCCGTGATGTGGACGGTATTGACCTTCGCGAGGATCTCGACCGCGAAGCTGGTCCTGGCGCCGCCGAGGACCAGAAAAATTATCAAAGAAATGCGAAGTGCGCGGGGGGGAAGACAGGCTCGAAGAACATCCATGTGCAAACTCAGTCTTTTAAGTGTGGGAAAAGAAGCGCCCACAGGATAACCGAGAGGTCGTCGGAGATCGAGACAATTTGACACTCGACCACTCAATAATGAGGCGGACGTTCGTCTTCCGGATTTCGCTGTTCCATCTCATCGGAGAGAGTTTCGAGCTGATGTTCGAATTTTTCCTGAGCGGAACTAAGCTGATCGATGCGTTGATTCTGGGCGATCACGACCCCGTTGAGCTGTTCGATCTCATATTGTAAATGCGCAATGATCGATTCCAGATGCACCAGCTTGTCGTTAATTTCTTCAGAATTTGTCACAGGGAGGATCTTCTCGGAAACTTGAGAACATGGGGAGTCAAACGACACCATGAAAGGACTCACGTTGCTGAGTCACAGGGAAATCAACTATGATGCAAAAAGCAAGCCTCCCACCACTTTCTACGCCCACCCACTAGCCTTCGTGACGGACAACGAATGACTGCAACTTCAGATAGTCCCTTGAATTATGACGACCCGAGTCGTCCTGAAACCCGATCCCATCGCGGCTGGAACAGTTTCCTTCTGATCGCATTTCTGGCGAGCCTGCTCATCGGTCGAGAGCTGACCCTCCCCGGCAGGCTCTCGGGAGAACTTCCGCCCCCTCCACCCCTTCCGGTCTGGGAACAGGAACCGTCCGACGAGCCGACTCCTCCGAAACCGATCGGGGCGATTTTCGAAGCGTTGAACGTTCCCGAAGGATTTGAAGTCACGCTCTACGCCGACGACGATCTCGCGCACGATATTTACTCGATGACGATCGACGCCGAAGGCCGCGTCGTCGTGGCGGGAGCCGGTTACGTTCGTATTCTGGAAGACACCAACGGAGACGGCGTCGCCGACGAATACCGGCAGTTCGCCGACGGTCCTAAAAACGGGGCGATGGGGATGTACTTTCTCGGCCCCGATCTTCTCTGCACCGGCGATGCGGGATTGCTCCGTTATCGAGACGAAGACCGGGACGGTCGCGCCGACGGCGAGCCGGATGTCTTTCTGAAAATGAAAACCGGAGGCGAACACGATTCGCACGCGATTCGTCGCGGTCCGGACGGCTGGTGGTACATCATCGCCGGGAACAATGCGAACATCACCTCCGCCTACGCGACGCTACCGACGTCGCCCGTCAAACAGCCCTCCGCCGGAACGCTCATGCGATTGAAGCCCGATATGACCGGAGGCGAAATCTACGCCAACGGCATGCGCAACGCCTACGACTTCGATTTCAATCACATGGGAGATCTCTTCACCTACGACTCGGACGGCGAGCGGGATATCTCGTTGCCGTGGTATCGTCCGACGCGCGTGTTCCATCTATTGCCGGGTTCGCACGCGGGATGGATCAGTCGCAGCTGGAAACGTCCCGGTTCGTTTCTCGATATGCCTCCCGTTTTGGGAGCGTTCGGACGCGGCTCCCCCACCGGAGTCGTGATGTATCGACACACCACCTTTCCCGAAGAGTACCAGAATACCCTGTTCGTGATGGACTGGACTTTCGGTCGCGTGATGGCGTTGCCGATGCGTCCTGAAGATGGTGTCTGGTCATCGAAGCCTGAAGAGTTCATGACGGCGAAAGGTCAATTTGGTTTCGCTCCGACCGACATGGCGGTCGGACACGACGGGAGTCTCTATCTGACGGTCGGCGGTCGCGGAACCCGCGGGGCCGTCTTTCGCGTCACCTGGAAGGGAAACACCAGTACCGAATGGTGGGACCGGGGTACGCAGTATCTGACCGATTTGACGTCCTCTCAAATTCCTGCAGACGATACCGTCGAAGGACAGAAGTATCGCGCGGCCCAACTGAAATGGTGCCTCAACGCGCCGCAACCGTTATGCAGTTGGTCGCGAGCGCGTTGGATGCCGATCGCGCAACAATTGGGAGCCGCCAACTTCCGCCGGGCCGCTCTCGATCGCCGATTGAACTCCGCGGAACGGGTGCGCGCGATCGAAATCATGACGGAACTGTTTGGCGGCTTACCGTTGGAAACGGTCGAAATATTATTGAACGATCCCAATGTGAAAGTTCGGGCGAGGACGGTCTGGTCGCTCGGTCGGCATCTGAAAACCGCAGAGCAATTGATTGAAATCGTCGCCTTCATCGATGACGGCGACCCGCTCGTGGTCCGTTCCGCTCTCGAAGCGATTCTCACCGCCCCGCCGAACCTCGATCTCGAACTGGCACTGCCGGGCATCGCCCGACAACTCGATGCGGAACAGCATTTCGTACGACAATCGGCGGCTCGCGTCATCTCCAGAATGAGCTCCGATCATCTCACCCGGATGCGCGAGATTACCGAAAGCTCCGGAGCGCAAACCGCCATCAGCCGGGAGCTTGGCATCGTCTGGCACCGGGACCGTCCGTCGCGGGGGGGGATCGAAATCGGACTGGCGATTCTGGAGGGAGACTTTCCCCTCTCTCAGAAGCAGCAGGCCGTTCGGCTGTTACAACTCTCACTGGGAGACGTCGGACCGTTCAAGGACCGCGCTCCCGTCTTTGACGGCTACGCGCCGCAGTACGATTTGAGTTCCATCGAACGATCGCTCGATCCGTATCGCGTGCGGGCGGCGAAACTCTATCCGAGCGGAGACGCCGACCTCGACCACGAGCTACTCCGCGTCCTCGCCTTATTGCAGCCGTATAACATCGAACTTCTCGACCGCATTCTGGCCGGCATCACCGAAGAATCGCATCCGACGGACGATATTCACCGTCTGATCACCGCGGCCCGAATTCCGGTCGAAAGAAGCTATCCCCAGACCGAAAAAATCGCCCAGGCCCTCGTGCAGATCGATCACAAGATCGCCGACCGCGGCCTCAATCAGGATTCCAACTGGGACGACCGGATGAAGGAACTGTTTGAAGGTCTGTTAAAACACGATCCGATTCTCGCCGACGTCATCATCGATCAGGAAGGATTCGGACTTCCGCCGCACGTCCTCTATCTGGGAAAGATCACCGATCCGGAATCGCTCCCGCAGGCCGTCGAAGGCTTCGTCAAACAGATCGCCGAGCAGGACTCCTACGTCTGGACTAATGACGTTGTGTTCGTGCTGGGAGAATCCGAACAGCCGGAACACCGCAAGTTATTACGACAACAATACGATAATTATTCAGTCCGCAGTGCGGTTCTCTCGGTCATCGCCGCCGATCCGCAGCCGGAAGATCGCGCGTGGTTCCTTGAAGGACTGGAAGCACCACTCGTCGAAGGCGTTATGGCCTCCGCGAAAGCGCTCCAGAAAATCGGTCCGGGGGACGACCCGGCAGCCCTCTTCTCCTTACTCTACGCCGCCCAACGGCTGAATCGATCCAGTCGCGAGTTTGAAACGCGCGAGATCATCATGAAAATTCTGACCGGCAAACTCGGAGACGATTTTGGTTTCGTCTTCGGTAAGGAAGGACATCAACCGCAAGTGGAAGCGATGTCGAAAGTCGCGGCAGCCCTCAACGCACGCTATCCGAAAGTCGCACGCGAGCAACTGGGACAACTCGCCGATCAACTCGAACGCGTCACGACGCTCGCGTCACAGATCGACTCGCCGGGAGATCCCGAACGGGGGCGTTTGATTTTTGAAAAGCGGGCGTGTGCCCGCTGTCACGGCGGACGCAAAGCGCTCGGTCCCGATCTCGCGGGGGTCGCCAAACGATTCTCGCGACGCGACCTGATCACCTCGATCGTCAACCCCGACCAGAATGTCTCCAATCGCTATCAAACGACGATGATCGTGACCGACGAAGGAAAATCGTACGCGGGCATCATCGTTTATCAGTCGGTCGATGGGTTAATCCTGCGGGATGCGGAAAGTAAAACGTGGCGGTTTGAAGCGCCCGAGATCGAACTGAAACGCCAACTTCCCAATTCGTTGATGCCCGCCGGACTCCTCAAAGACATCACCGCGGAGGAACTGGCCGACCTGCTCGCCTATCTGGAGAGTCTTTAGAGACCCCGCAAGATGGACTCGCCATGCGGCTCTGTTGTATGATGCACGAACACTTGAGACTGTCTCTACAAGATTATTTCCATGCAAAAATTTCAGAACATCCTCGTCGGCGTCGATCTCTCTTCGGGGGACCGCCTGGCCGCCGATGAACTCAGTCCGTCCACACTCGAAGCGATCGAACAGGCCTTAATTCTCGGTGAGACGCTGGGAGCGAAGCTGACCTTCTTCGCGGGGGTCGATATCTCGGCCCAGACGGAAGAGTTGCTCGCCGCAGACTCGGCCCACCTGCGCGATAACGTCGACGACGAAGTGCTCAAGGTACTGGAACACATCAAACAACGAGCCGACGAACGCGGCATTTCCTCCGAATGCCAGTTTTCACACGGCCACGGCTGGGAACAGATCATCCGCAAAGTGGTCCGCGACGGCCACGATCTCGTGATCATCGGCACGAAAGAACATACCGTCATCGGGCGAACCCTGTTCGGCACCACCGGTACGAAGCTGCTTCGCTACTGCCCCTGTCCGGTCTGGGTGACCAAACCGGGACTCTCCAAACTGGAGGACATGGATATTCTGGTCGCCGACGATTTGGGGGATGTCGGATTCCGCTGTCTGCAAATTGCCATCGGCGGCGGTCAGTATTTCAGCACGCGAACGCACGTTCTGCACGTGGTCGAAGAAGAAAAACACGGACTGTTCCGTTCGCGCGTCAGCGACGAACAACTCCAGACCTTCCGCGAAAAGAAAAAAGCGGATGCCGAACAACAACTCGAACAGAGACTCAGCGATCTCGATTACCGGACCCTTGAGCTCGGCGTCAAAACCTACGTCGAATTCGGTTCTCCCGACGAGCATATTCTCAAGATCATCGAAGAGCAGGGGATCGACGTTCTCATTATGGGAACGAAAGCCCGCACGGGACTGGGAGGCATGTTGATCGGGAATACTGCCGAACGACTGCTGACGCAAATTCCCTGCTCTCTGCTCGCGGTGAAGCCGGCCGATTTTGTGTGTCAGATTAAACCTTGAGGATGAAACTGATGGACGACTGCGAATGAGAGAGGACGATGAACCACAGCCCCGAAAGCAGTTATCGCGATCACGAACGAACCGCTTCCGGAAAGCAGGGGATCGGATTCGCCGTCATCACGCTCTCCGACACCCGAACCACCGCCGATGACAAAAGCGGCCAACTGATTCAACAGCTCATCGACGACGCCGGCCACCAGACCGCCGCTTACGAACTCGTCCCCGATGATCCCGAACGGATCGCTCTCGCGCTCGACAACGCTCTCTCCAACGACCGGGTCCAGGTGATCGTCACCAACGGCAGCACCGGAATCTCCGCCCGCGATACGGTGGTCGAGATCGTCGAGAACATTCTGGAAAAGCGACTCGACGGATTCGGAGAACTGTTTCGCTCGTTGTCGTATGACGAAATCGGCCCGGCGGCGATGCTCTCCCGCGCGGTCGGCGGAACGCTCGGTCGTCGCGTCATCTTTTCACTCCCCGGTTCCTCCAATGCAGTCCGCCTGGGAATGACGAAGCTGATCCTCCCGCAGGTCGGTCATCTGGTGCAGGAACTCCACAAGGATCTCCCCGGAGGTGAGGGGTGAATGCCGACACGCTTCCCGATGCCAAACCTCCACGCAACCTGACGAAAGTGGCTCTCAAAGCCATTCTGACGCTCCTGGTTCTGGCGTTCGTCGGACGCCGAACCTGGCATCTGATCGAGGGACAGGATCTCTCGGAGATCTCGGTCTGTCCCGGATGGCTGGCGGCATCTGCGTTGTTCTACGGCCTCGGTTGGCTCCCCTCGATCTGGTTCTGGCGCAACCTGATGTCCACGCTGGGAGGAACGCCTCCCTGGCTCTTCTCGGGGAAAGCCTATTTCGCCGGACATCTGGGAAAGTATATCCCCGGCAAAGCGGGAGTCTTATTGATCCGGGCCGCGATGCTCAAGGAACGCGGTCATCAATTCGGTGCGGCGGCCCTGACGGCGGCTTATGAAACACTCGTCATGATGGGAGTCGGCCTGGTCGTCGCCGGTTCGCTCGCGCCACTCTTGGTCCCTGAAACAACACTGACAGACCATGCCCCCTGGGTGATCGGGTGGCGCTGGGTTCCCGGCGTGATCCTCGTGGTGGCGGCGGTACTGGCGTTGCCGCTGGTGACCTGGTTGCTCTCCTGGGTGGCGGGGAAGTTCTCCGGTTCGTCGGAGGTGACGGTCCGCATTTCCTCTCGCCAGCTTCTCAAAGGGTACGCGGTCTTCCTGATTACCTGGATCTGCCTGGGGCTTAGCCTCGGAGCCGCGCTCCAAAGCCTCTCCGACGACTGGCTCTCGCTGGCCGATCTACCGCTCTGGATTGCCGCGGTCTCCGCCTCGACGGTCATCGGTTTTTTCGCCGTCTTCGCACCGGGCGGACTCGGGGTTCGCGAAGGGATCATGATTGAGATCCTCCGCATCCAACCCGAAATCTCCGCCGAAGAGGCCGCCCTCGCTTCGTGGATCCTGCGAGTCATCTGGCTGGTGACGGAAGCGCTCGGCTTCTGCCTGTTCTGGATGCTGGTTCGCTGGTCCGAACGCCGGACGAACTCCGCCGCCTGAGAATTTACTTGTATCGTTTCCCAACGGCGATTTACGATGAACTCATGCGCCGAATCATTCTCTCCACCTTCTGTCTGCTGCTGATGTCGGGATCGGCGTTCGCGCAGGACACCCAACTCACCGAAACGCTCGAGCTCCTGACCTGGACCGCCGGCGTCTACCCCGAACAGCGGGACTGCTTTTCCTGCCACCACCAGACGATGCCGTCCCTCGCCTTGAAACAGGCCCACCGACAGGGATTGGAGGTGGACCTGGAGGAAATCGAACGACAGATTGCGTTGACGGCCCGATTCTTCGAGCCGCGCATTCCCCGCATGCTCAAGGGAGAGGGAGTGCCGGGGAAATCGTTCACCGCCGGCTACGCCTTGTGGCTCTTCGAAGACAACCAGCGCCCCGCCGACAAAACCACCGACGCCATGGTCGCGTATCTCCGCCAGCGGCAGCAGGAGGATGGTCACTGGCGAATCGGCACGAAACGCCCCCCCATCGAATACACCGACTTCACCGCCACCGCGCTCGCCGTCCGCGGCTTGCGCGATTACGGCCGACCTCTCGTCAAAACCCAAACCTCGCCAGAAACCCCTGCAAGTTCGCCGCTCTCCGACGCCGAAAGAATTGCCAAAGCCCAACAGTGGTTGATCGCGACCCCGGCCAAGAATCAGGAAGCCCGTACGTTCAAACTGCTGGGACTGCTCTGGAGCGACGCCGACCGAGCCGAGATCGACAAAGTCGTGGAGGAGATCATCCAGCAGCAACGTCCGGAGGGCGGCTGGTCGCAGGAAAAGGAGATGCAGTCGGACGCTTACGCCACCGGGCAGATTCTGTTCGCCCTCCTCAAAGCCGACGCCGGGAAAACTTACCGGGACGCGATCGATCGGGGAATCGCCTGGTTGAAGTCAACGCGTCTGCCGGACGGCTCGTGGTTCGTCCAGACCCGCAGCAAACCGATCCAGACCTATTTTGAAAGCGGCTTCCCGCACGACAAGTCGCAGTTCATTTCGACGGCAGCCACCTCCTGGGCAGCGTTGGCGATTCTGCTGGTGGAAGCGGAAGGACAGTAGTTGTACGCCGGTTAAGCGGAGCGATGCGAGCCGTGTCCCAACCTACAAAACTCTCATACCGGCAGTCTCTCAACAATCATGCTCACGCAGGCGAGAGCATGGCACCGAACATGTCATTGTGATGAGACAGGGCGATCATGTCAGGGTACGAGTGTCCGTCACACCGCAGACCTTTTTGGTGATCGGTTTCGCGAATGCCTCGACGAAGATCATCATCCCGATAAACGCCCCGACAATAAAACCGCCGAACGCCCCGAGTAGCCGTACCAGCATCCCGCTATTGGCCAACAGCACAAACGCGCCACCCGCCGCCGGAAGAGCGATAATCAAGATGACCAGGAGCATAAATTTTTTGGAGGTCAGGAATCGCTGAGACGGCGTGGCGTTTTGGGAATGGCGTGCATAGTAGTCGGCGATCGTCTCGCCGGTATCGCTCCACTCGAACTCGGAGATCTCGAACATCGCACCGCACGACGAGCAGTACGTCCGCTCCATACTCGACATGGGATTGGAAACGGTTTCGAACGACTGGTCGCCCACCGTGGTTTCTTCGCCGCATTGGCGATGTCGATAAACGCGTGATTCGGGAACGAGCTGATCTGTCATGGAGTCTCCTTGGATGGTTTTCGGACAACGGCACGTCATGCTTGTCCGTTACTTCAGTTACAGTTCTCAAATACGGTTTTCGCAGATGTCCAACCCCGAAAGATTGTGTGATTCGATCATATCACAAAGTCGTTTCGTGGCATAAAAAGGGGGGCCGAAACAGGCAAAACGAAAGATGTCGGTCTCTAATTGCCTTTAGGTTTGGGAGCGGGAGTAGATTGCTCAGGATTTTGTTGTTTTTTATCAGCTTGAATGACGTTGTGAACTGTCAATCCACCCCCCGGCTGGGGTAGATGCTTTGCAAAATCTTTGAGCAGAAAATCATCTCGTCCGGAATTGACGGTCACAGTTACAGTGTCAGAGGAGTCCTGATGGAGGGTCAACGCCGTCTCCTGTTCCCCAAATTCACGAAATCGGACTTCGACTTTCCATACCCCTGCTGCCTTGAGCAGGCCGATCAAACGTGAGGCCTTCTCAGATGTTCCGCCAAAACGTTGAGTCGAATATTCATTGATGAAACTGCCTTCGATAAACGTCAGCTCATCTCGCATGTACCGGATCAGGTGATGCACCCTCTCCTTATGAGCCTTGTTGATTTCCCCGCGGTGTCCGATTTGAGGAGAACCAATCTTGCCGCCAATTGCCGAGGCGTTCGCGGGCAGCAGAGCCAGAATCAACAGTGTTGCAGACAGAGTTTTCATAGTGCTGATGAACCTCCGAGCGTGTGGTCTTGATCAGTTATGGAACTCTCAGGATAGTGGAAATCCCATTCGATCTGAACAGGAATTTTTTCAGTCTCGATATTTTGGCGATGACTACCAGAGATCCACATGCGCCTGACCGATCTGACTCGCATGCAGTTCTTCGAACTACCACAAAGACCAGTTGCGGCTTCAGCTCGCCGAACCGCGACTGTCACAATCATTTTTCGGTCACCGGATCCTCCATGTCAAGAAAATCCATCACGTTCAGGTAATAGCCGACGTCCCCCTCGTTACTGCCGTAGCAGACCACGAGAAAACTGCAATGTTTCAGTTGTTCGGGGGTCGCGGAAAAGTAGACCGTGGTGACTCCAGGTGCTTGTCGATGATGGACGGCGTTGGGTTGAAGTTTCGCGGAGAGGAGGTGTCGACCTTGGGAATCCTTCATCCTGAGTTCTGCATAGGTGAACTTTTCCAGCCAGCCTTCCTGTTTGAATTCCAGCCACACCTTGATCCCCGCATCCCCATTGTTGCGAGCATGCATTGTGATCCCATATTTCTCCCGGGCCTGTTCCTGAGTGAGAGTCCCGACGCTGATCGCTGCATGAGCCGTGTTGGACGTTGTCGCGATCAACACCGCCAGGATTGCCAGAGTTGATGAAAAGCGTTGTCGCATTTGATTCTCCTTGTTTATGAGTGAACATAATAGGGAGACGCAGAGGCGCTCCATTTGGTTCCCGCAAAAGATCTCAAATTTGAGTGGTGAATGGAGTTGTACGTCGGTTAAGCCGAGCGAAGCGAATCGTCACCCAACACGGCAGTTCCACATGGAATAAATTGTTGGGATTCGCGGAGCTCATCCCAACCGACAAAAACTGTACTCGTTTGATTCGTGGTTGTAAAAAAAGTTTTCAGTGTGAAGCGTTGAGTTTTCAGTTTCCTGGCTTCGTCTCTGCGTCGCCGCGCCGCTGCGCGAGACTTCTTTTCTCTTCCGTGGGTCTCCGTTTTCTCCGTCTCATCAGTGTTCCAATTCATTCCGGGCCCATTCAGGCACTGGCGAGCAAGCTGCACAGTGCCACCCGATTTTCTTTTCATTCTTTGCGTCTTCGCACCCCCGTGCGAGTCCTCTTCTTTCCTCTCTCGTATCTTCAGTAATCTATCCGAGAAATCAGCGTCATCCGCGGTCTCTCAATTGGGGATTTTTGAGTTTGGATTTTGGAACAGTGCCTGGCCTCTTGTGCTCATGCCACCCGGTTGGCACTCATGACTTGTTTCATAAATGCCTTTCTAAACATTCAACATCGCTCATGCCGACTTCATAAC
>JABURQ010000134.1 GCA_014762625.1 Planctomycetaceae bacterium
ACCAAGAGAAAGAACGTGGTGGAGAGACCACCGACGAACGCACCGGTTGTATTGAGTGCATACGCGAGCGAAACGCGTCCGGCGTTTTGGGGATCGGTTAGGTCGCGCCTTCCTTCGGACGCGAGAAACTCGGCCATCATCGGCAGAGTGACACCCAAAGCTGTCGTCGCCGGCAACAGAAGAAGAAAGCAGAAAACGACTCGGTTGACCGTCTGCATGCCAGGCGATGGGATGCTCAGCCATGAGGCGACCACTGGTGATTCAGACAAATTCAGAAAGACTGGAATCAGGCACGCCCACGCTGAGACAACGAACTCTGCAACACCATAGCCAAACAGCGGTGAAACGCGAGAGGACAGCTTTGCTCCGACGAGATGCCCAACCGCCATACCGGAAAAGTAGCTGGCCAGGACAACTGAAGCTGCGTAGACAGTGTGACCAAACAAGAGTCCAATCTGGCGTGACCAGGAGATTTCGTAAAACAGAGCTGCCACGCCAGAAAAGAAAAAGATGAAATAGATGAGAATGTTCGGACGAGAACCAGGCGCGACCGACACAGAGACCTTGTCCGTTTTTGAACGATCTGAGTTTGCAATTTCCTCATGTGAAAAAATGTCGCTATTTGGCAATTTCTGATTCCTGGGGGTTATTATATCTGGTTGCACCAACGAAACAGCCATGGTCCGAAATGCTCATGTCTTGTAGTGTTTGCCAGGAATACTTCATTTCTTGGGAAAGACAATTCATCAACTGGCGTATGTGTATGGTCTGGTTCGATCTCTAACATTGGAGAAAAAATCGTGCAAATTGGCGTTAGCATGATCAGAGTCAAAAGGCATAAGATGACATCTCTAAATCGACATCGTTGACAACTCAAATTAATTTGAATTTGAAGACTCAGTCAGCGAACGCGGGCTTACTGTGAGTACCGAGCATGGTGCATTGCGAACGACATGTTCCGCGACACTTCCCATGAGTAGTCGTGTCAAACCTGTTCGACCGTGCGTGGCCATTACGACTAGATCCGCTTGCTCCTCTTTTGCCAAAGTCACGATTGCGTCACCTGGATTGCCTTCGAGCAGCCGATGCTCAACAACGACGCTGGAATCGTCAGGCACGATAGTCTCTAATTTCTTCTTAATGGTTTCCGGTGTGTCGTTTGTCGGAAGAGCGACCGGTGTGGGAGCAGCGGGCGGCATGGACGTCGCCGGTACAGCAGGTTCCATTACGTAGGTGACCAACAGTGTTGCCCGATGGTCTCGCGCCAAGGAAGTTGCCAGTGGCAGCGCCGCCTGGGAGAATCCTGAAAAGTCGGTTGGAAACATGATCTTCTGGAATTTCATTTCTCGTGCCATGGGTAATTTCTCACTTTCTCTATGCGATTGGGTTGTAAAAATAAAAGAAGGAAAATGCGACAAAATAATATTTTAGACAAACGAGCTGAGAGCCTTTGATTCAGTGCGAATGCCAGCTTACAGGCCACGCCATTTGCATTCCCAGCTTAAGAAACCGTTCAAAAACGAGGCAACAATTCCTCGTTCTGTGTACATTCTTTCCCATTGCCAGTCGATAATCTTCATTCCTCTTGCAGCTTTTGGCCCATGCCCTGCGGTTGGTTTTCACTATTCGGTTCATCAAATTCCTCATTTGCGTCCTGTTTCGGCTCGAACCACTTGTAGATTGACGGTAGCACGATCAGCGTCAAAAGGCTTGACGTGATCACGCCGCCGATGACGACGGTCGCCAATGGTCGTTGGACTTCGGCTCCGCTGCTGGAGGAAAAAGCCATTGGGAGAAAGCCAAGTGCGTCCGTGGTCGCAGTCATCAAGACTGGTCGCAGCCGGTCAACGGCTCCATCAAAGACGGCCTCGCCCACTTCTTTGCCCGACTCCCGGAGCGCGCGAATGTGCTCAATCAGCACGACACCGTTCATCACAGCGATACCGAACAGGGCGATAAAGCCGACACCAGCAGAGATCGAAAATGGCATATCGCGAAGCCACAATGCCAAGATACCGCCGACTGTCGCGATCGGTACGTTCAGGAAGATGAGCAACGCCAGTTTAACAGAGTTGAACGTCAGATACAGCAGTGATGCGATCAAAAACAACGCCAGTGGAACGGCGATGGACAATCGCCCTACCGCGTCCTGCAAGTTCTTGAACTGCCCGCCCCACGTCACTCGATAGCCCGGTGGAAGCTCCACCTGTTCCTCGACGGCCGCCTGAGCATCGGCGACGAAGCTGGCCAGATCGCGACCACGCACGTTGACCTGAACGAGGAACCGACGTCGAATCTCATCGCGACTGATCTGCGCGATCCCTGGACCGACCGTGATTTCGGCAAGTTGCTCCAGCGGGATTTGCCGTCCGGTCTTATCGGCAACCCGCAGCTTCTTGAGCGACTCCAAGTCCTCGCGATACTTTGGTGCCAAGCGGACCATCAGTGGGAATCGCTTTTGACCTTCAAAGACTTCGCCGGCATTTTTGCCACCAATCGTCGCGACCGTGTCGAGAACGTCTCCCGCGTTGATACCATAACGCGCGATCTGTTCTCGTCGAATTCTGACTTGAATATACGGCAATCCTCCCGTTTGCTCGGGCTGCACATCGGCTGCACCGGGAACCTGCGAAACCACGCCAGCAATCTCGTTGCCAACCTCTTTGAGCGTTTCAAGATCGTCACCGTACAGACTGATGCCAATGTCACTACGGACGCCTGAGAGCAACTCTTGAACACGCAGTTCAATCGGCTGGGTAAAGCTGAAGTTGTTTCCCGGTATGCGTCTATTGAGCGATTCACTCATTGCGGCGATCAACTCTTGCTTGTCGTCAAACCGCCACTCGTCGTGCGGCTTCATAATGACGAAAATGTCGCTGGCCTCGACTCCCATCGGATCAGTCGCGATCTCTGGGCGTCCTGTCTTCGACACAACGGATTCAACCTCCTCGCCAAATTCTTCCAATAGTGTCTTTTCGATGTCGGTGGTCATTTCGATTGATCGTTCCAACGAAACACTTGGAAGCCGTACTGCCTGAATCGCCATGTCACCCTCGTCGAGCTTGGGAACAAACTCGGCTCCAAAGCGGCTGGCAATAAAAATGCCGATGACCAGGGACACTATCGCGATACCGACAATGGTCATGGGATGCTTCATGCTGCGGCGAAGCAACGGTTTGTAGCCGCGTTTGGCCCATCGAATTAGAATCGGATCCTTTTGAGTGAACTTGCGAGCCAGAAACAACGATGCCAATACCGGCATTACGGTCAGCGAGACAATCAGCGCACCGACGAGGGCAGACATGAAGCTAAATGCCATCGGACCAAACATCTTTCCTTCAATCCCCTGTAGTGACAGAATCGGGAAGAATACGATGATCACGATTGCACCGGCAAACAGGATCGGACGCGCGACCTCATGACCAGCCTCGCGAAAAACATTCAGCGGCGCCTTTTGGAGATCGGGATTGCGTTGTTTGGCCAAACCGACTTGACGAATAACATTCTCGATCATCACCACAGCCCCGTCGACGATGATCCCAAAGTCCAATGCTCCTAAGCTCAAGAGATTGGCTGAGACATTGAAGTATTTCATTGCCATGAATGTAAACAGCGCTGACAATGGAATTGCGGACGCCACGATCAAACCGGCTCGCCAGTCGCCAACAAGCAAAAACAGCATGATGATGACCAGGATCGCTCCGCCGCTGACGTTCTCGACGACCGTATCGACGGCTCGTTGGACCAATTCCGTACGGTCGTAGAACGTGTCGATGTAGACGCCTTCGGGGAGAGACTTCTGAATCTCCGCGACCTCTGCCTTGACGTCCTCGACGACGACCCGCGAGTTCTCGCCGATCAGCATCATCACAATTCCCACGACCGCTTCGCCACGCCCATCACGCGTGACGTATCCTTGGCGCAGTAGCGGCGCGAATCGAACTTCACCGATGTCACGAATGAGGATCGGTGTACCATCTTCACGGCTGTCCAAAACGATGTCGCTGATGTCATCGAGCGATTCAACTAGTCCTTCCGCACGGATCAATCTCTGTTCTTCGTGGTGTTGGATGTAGCCACCACCAGCATTTGCATTGTTACGGTCCAGGGCATCGAAGACTTGCTGCAACGAGATGCCGTAGTTGAGCATCGCAGTCGGGTCGATCTGGACTTCATAAGTTTTCAGTTCACCGCCGAATGTGTTGACCTCGATCACGCCCGGGACGCCTCGCAACTGAAACGCAACGTTCCAGTCGAGAATCGTTCGTAGATCCTGAAGGCTGTAGTCGTAGCCTTCCTCGGCTCGGACTTCAAACTGGTAGATTTCGCCCATCCCGGTAGCGATTGGTCCCATCGTTGGCACGCCGATATCGGAAGGGATTTCAGCTCGTGCCTCGGTCAGTCGTTCGCCCACAAGTTGCCTGGCCCAGTAAATGTCGGTGCCTTCCTCGAAAACAACTGTCACATTGGAAAGTCCGAACCGTGTGACGCTACGAATTTCAGTCACCTTCGGAATACCGCTCATGGCGGTTTCGACTGGAAAGGTGACAAACTGTTCCATTTCAACGGGACCGAGTGCCGGAGAGGTCGTCAGCACCTGCACCTGCACATTGGTCAAATCGGGAACGGCGTCTACGGGCAACCGAAGCATTGAGTAGATACCGGCCACGACCAGCAGCACGACACCCAACAGGACGACGATACGGTTATTCAGCGAAATATCGATGATGCGATTTATCATGGCAAATCAGTGACCGTGGCCGATCTCTCCTTTCATCATTTCCGACTTCAGAGAGAACGCACCCGATGTTGCGACTTGATCTCCCGGTTTGACGCCGTTGCGAATAGCAATTATGTCTCCCATCTGTTGACCCAAAACGACCGGTACAGCGCGAAATTTCGTTTCCGCTTCCTGGAGGAAGACCATCGGTTGACCGTCAATCTCCTGAACCGCTTCAGCCGGAACGGCCACGATCTGTTTTGATTCTTCCTGTGGAATTTCAATTTCGACAAACATCCCCGGTTTCAGGTGACGATCATCGTTCTCCGCTACGGCCCGCAGACGAAGTGTTCGTGTGTCAGGATCAAGGACATCGCCTCGATAGAAGATGTCCGCTGTATGTGCATGTATCGAATCGTCACTGATTCGCGGAGCACGAAACGCCAACTGGTCGCCCAGTCGGGAAATGGCGGGCAGATCTTTTTGATAGATGTCCGCCTGAATCCAGACGGAAGACAAATCGGCCACCTGAAACATCTCGGTGTCCGTGCCGACCCGTTCAGCCAGTACCACGTTCTTGGCAATGATGGTCCCGGCAAACGGAGCGACAACTTCGTAGTGTGAAAGATGACCGTCCTCGGGATCAGTCTTGATGTTTTTCAGATCCTCCTCCGAGTAACCCAGAATTTCCAGTTTCGCCTTTGCGACCTCGACACTCTGCTGTGCTTGTTGAAGCGACTGTTGAGCCTCCAGTGCATCCTGGGGCACGGCAAACTTCAATTGCTCCACCACGGCACCAAAACTGGCTTTGGCTGCGTTCAATGCGGCTTCGGCGTTGATGAGCGTTTCTCCTGCAATTGCACCGCTCGACGCGGCAGGCTTAAGCCGATCGTAGTCGGTTCGTGCTTTCAACAGCGCCGTATAAGCTCCTAATAACTGTTCGCGGTATTTACCAATCGGTTTGTCGCCAAGGGTCTCTTCGATCTGGTCTGGAGACGATTCCTTGTCAAGAGCTTCGATCAATTGCAGTGCGTTCGTTTTAACTCGTTGAGCGAAATCATTGGCCTGTCTGGCAAAGTCTTCCTGCAAGCGAGCCTGATAGAGTTCCAGCTTAGCCGTCCCCACTTCCCGACTGTCGATGATGGCAAGGATTTGACCTTCTTTTACTTCATCACCAAGACTGACAAGCACTTTGTGTGCGCGGCCTTCGGTGATTGAGTAAATGTGAGCGGTCCGCTCTTCATTCAGCATGACTTTGCCGGTCGCCCAAGTCTGTCCGGTGACCGAGCGACGCTTGACTGACTCGACCTTCAGCTTGGCCGCTTCCCACATCGGTTTGGGAAGGCTGACGACACGTTCCTCTGTTTCGCCTTCGTGGTCATCTTCCCCATGCTCGTCCTCACCGTGTCTGCCCTCGACCTGTTCGTCAACCGGTCCAGCACCACCCAACGCCAAACCACCAGACCAGTACGGCAATGTGAAATAGACAGCGCCCCCGGCCAGGATCGCCGATGCGAGGCAGGAGCCGACTAACGTCAAGCTTCGTGACATCTTGTTTTTCATGACATCTATAGCTTTCAGGGTAAAATGAGATTACGGTCGAACTCGAACGGTTTACCTGAAATAGCGGTGACTCTATACGCGGGAAAATCGCAGCAAACTAACAGCATGCTTGAATGCTGGTGCTCCATAAGAATCACTGTGGTGAGCGAATTCAGTTCACGTGCCAGGGCATTGGTAACCCAGCGACCAAGTCGACCAGAGAAAAGGTCTTGAATACTTACTGCCTACAGTCGCCAGACTTGAGTGTGGGCACGAGCGATTTGACCCAATAAGTAGAACAAATGAGATGATGTCTCAAAATCAGAGCACAGCGAACACCGACTATACAGAGTCGTGAAATGGACCACGTTGCCCAGAGTCTGACATGAAATCGAGTATGCAAGCAATGATTCCAAGTCATCACTTCGATTTACAAGTGTAAAACTGCAATCGCTTTCATCACAACCTTGATGTTTATCGCCGTGTTTTCGGTGACAGCCATTTCCAAAATCTTCATTTTGAGTACATATGTCCTCTTCGTGATGATGATCACCATGGTCGACTTCAGGAGAGGCTATTTCTGCCAAGTGTAACTCATGACCATGCACATTATGGGCATGGTGTGCACAGCATCCCAGCAGTGCGTGAAGTGCAACTGTAAGAGTCGTCAAAATTGTAATGATACAGTGAATCATGGCAGTTCTTACAGAGATTCTATCTATCCTTGTAGATTCCGTCTACTCTGAACTAAGTTGTATCATGGTTGCGAATGCTGCCGCGAGGACACGACAACTTCAGTGATGTTGTAGATCAGTATCGACGTAGCCGCCTTTGTGCATAAGAGATGTTGCTTCATAGTGTCGCACAACCGATACCATCACGGCTTCAACTATTTCATCATGCGCCTTCATCCCAATGAGCCGCTGCACTTCTTTGCCATCGACGAAGATCAACAGCATCGGGTACTTGTCGATCTTGTATTTCCCTTTGATGAAGGGGTTTTCTTCGATGTTTAATTCGCCAACCTTGGCTGTGCCCTTGAGGTCCTCGGTAACGTCACGAATTGTTGGTTTCATCGCGATGCAGGGCTGGCACCACGGTGCCCACATGTCGACGAGAACCGGCACTTGACTTTCAATCACTTCCGTATGGAAGTTGGTATCCGTCAGATGGACAGGTTCAACGCTCCCCAAAGACTGCATGTCCTTTGGCGGCTGTCGATCACAACCAATCACGATAATTGCTAACGCACCCGTGAGTATCTTGAAGTCTAATTTCATATAGTATGTTTATAGTCTCGTCACTTTTTCGATCCACTCGTTCGGACGAACAAGGAACCGGTTCAATCGGTGTTCATCAAGGAGTTGGGGACGATTTAGTAGCCTGGAGACACCTCAATCGAACGACTGACACGCTAAAGGCAGTCTTCGAATGATTGCACACTCAGCCGAGAATGTCAGCAACACAACGACACGTGCCATGTTGCCGACACCCGACCGATTCATTCAATTTCTCATCCCGTTGAGTTAAAAACACGTCCTACTCAGTTGGTTCCGGTGGTTTGTGACCGGTTTTCGCTTCGTACTGAGCGATGAATTTCTCCGCCCGTTTTGGACCGCAAATGAAGCATTGCGATTCTGGTCGATCATGCTCTTCACACCAGTCACCCGCTTCCTTAAATTCTGCGACCAGTGACTTGTCACAGCGAGCGCACTCACCTTCAGGCACTCCGTGCTCAACACACCAATAGCCACCATGGCTGTGATCGACTTCCGCAGTGGCGGCTGCCGAGGATTCATCAGGTTCGGAAGCAGTTTCGCTGTTACTACATCCGATCAGGCCAATAGCTGCCGTTGCCAGCAAACCCAGCGACAGGCCACGCATACTCATCATCCAATTCATTTCGTTCTCCTTCGGCTCTGTGCCGAATTTCTAATTTGTGACCGTCGTTGGTTCGGACCATTGCTGTGACTCTGGCTTTGACGCAGAATCAAACTGCAGTCCGGCCTCCGGGTCGGTCGGTTCATCTGGTTCAAGACGATGACCATCATCGTCTCCTCCATCTTCATCGTGGCTCTCTGTGGGCAGATTGAAGACCACATAAAGCACTCGTAATACGAGCAGGCTCATTATCATGGCGCTACACACGCCACCGATCACGACCGTCGCCAGTGGTCGTTGCACTTCCGCGCCCATCCCCGTACTGAAGGCCATCGGCACGAAGCCGAGACTGGCCACCAAAGTCGTCATCAGGATCGGGCGTAATCTGGTCATCGCAGCCTCTTCAACGGCTTCATCCAGCGAACGACCACGCTTGCGCAGCTGTCGAATGGTGGAAACCAGCAGCATGTCGTCGAGCACGGCTACACCGGACAGTGCGATGAAGCCCACCGCCGCTGAAATCGAAAACGGCATATCACGGATCCAAAGTGCAAGCACTCCGCCGATCCAGGCAAACGGAACACCTGTAAAAACTCGCAATGAGTCGATCCAGTTGCGGTACGTCATGTAGAGCAATGCCATGATCATCATCAGGGCAATCGGCACGACAATAAGCAACCTTGTTTGTGCACGTTCGAGATTCTCGAATTGACCACCCCATTCCACGCGATAGCGTCCCGCAGGCAGCTGAACTTTTTCATCGATGACTCGCTGAGCCTCGGCGACAAAGCTGCCCAAGTCGCGACCACGAACGTTGGCTTCAATCGTGATGCGACGCTGATACCAGTCGCGTTTAATCGTGTTGAAACCTTCCACTCGCTCAATAGAAGTCAGACGCGAGAGCGGGATGCGTTGCCCAGACGGCGTGGCTACTAATATGTTGCCGATAGCTTCGGGGTTAGCTCGGGCTTCCTCTGGGAGTCGAATGACTAAAGGAAATCGCAGCTGTCCTTCATACACTTCGCCAACATGGTTGCTACCAAGAGAGCGAACAATATTCATGACCGAACGGGCGGAGACTCCGTAGCGGGCAATCTGATCCTGTTTGACTTGAATCTGAAGAACCGGCTGACCGGAAATCTGTTCGATTTTGACGTCTTCGGCACCATCGATTGAGTTCAGGGCACGCTCAATCTCGATTGCCTTTTCGTTCATCAGGTCCAAGTCGTCACCATACAGAATCGCTGCGACATCTGATCGAACACCCGAAATCATTTCGTTCATTCGCATTTCAATCGGCTGCGACAACGCCAGGCGAGGACCGGGGAGGTCACGAAGTTCTCGCTGTACGAGAATGGTCAGTTCTTCTTGCGTCTCCGCTCGCGTCCACTGTTCACGCGGATGCAGGGTGATGAACAGGTCCGTCAATTCCGTGCCCATTGGGTCGGTCGCGACTTCCGCAGTTCCGATCCGACTCCAGACCTGATTGACCTCGTCGGGGAACTTCTTCAGCAGAACTTGCTCCATGCGTGTGTTGTAACGCATCGATTCTTCCAACGGTGTCCCGGCGAGTCGAACCACGTTGAGTGTGATGGCTCCTTCTGAAAGCCGGGGCACGAACTCGCTGCCAAGGTTGGGCGCAACGAGACCGAACACACTGACCAGCAACAACAGAGCTGAACCGATAATGAATGCCTTGTGGTGCATCGTGAATCGCAGCACGGGAGCATATAGCCGTTTCAGCACCCGGATCAGGAGCGGCTCTTTCTCTGTAATGTTCTTCGGAAGAAAGATGCTTGCCAGGACAGGCATCAGAGTCAATGACAGCACCATCGATCCGGCAAGTGCCATAATTACCGTCAGAGCCATAGGGCGAAACAGCTTACCCTCGATGCCTTCCAGCGTGAGGATTGGTAGATAGACGATCATGATGATCAACTCGCCAAACATCGTGGGCTTTCGCACTTCGATCGCTGCTTCACGAATAATTTCGAGACGACTCTTGCCGTCTCGATTGTGAGCCAAATGGCGCACACAGTTTTCGATCATCACCACCGAACTGTCGACGACCAGTCCGAAGTCAATTGCCCCCAAACTGAGCAGACTGGCGGCAATTCCAAATTTCAGCATTCCCGAGAACGCAAACAGCATGGACAACGGAATCGCCATAGCAACGATCAATCCGGCTCTTAGATTGCCAAGGAAAATGAAAAGAATGGCAATGACGAGCAATCCACCTTCGAATAAGTTTTTTTGTACAGTGTGAATGACATGGTCGATCAACTCAGTGCGGTCGTAGACTGTTTGAATCGCGACACCGGCAGGGAGACTTTCCTTGATCTGTTCGAGTTTCTCCTTGAGTGCCCATGTGACTTCATCACTATTCTCACCCATCAGCATGAAGCCGAGGCCGAGTACTGCTTCTCCTTGACCGTTAGCCGTAACGGCTCCGCGACGAATCTCGTGTCCGATCTCGATGGTCGCAACGTCGTGAAGATGCACTGGCACGCCATCTTTTGCCGTTACGATAATTTCTTCAATTTGTTCGATGCTCACGGTTCGACCGACGCCGTGAACGAGCAGCATCTCGCTGCCGTCGGTGACCGTCCCGCCCCCGACGTTCTCGTTGTTGGATTCAATGGCTTCACTGACCTGCTCGAACGTCAGTCCATATTTGAGTAGCAGGTCCGGGTCGATCCGCACCTGATACTGCTTTTCGTAACCACCCCAGCTGTTGACTTCCGCGACGCCTCGAACAGAACGCAATTGCGGTTTGATGACCCAGTCGTGAATGGTGCGGAGTTCAGTGAGTCGCTTGACCCGTTCCTCACGAGAGACTTGAGAAAGATCGACTCCTTCGTAGACCACCACGTAATGGAAGACCTCACCGAGACCGGTAGAAACCGGTCCCATCTGTGGTCGCTGAATCCCATCGGGCAGTTCGACCGTCGATAGTCGTTCGTTGATCAGTTGACGTGCAAAATAAATGTCAATGCCATCGTCAAAGATCAAGACCACCTGCGACAGTCCGAACTTCGAGATTGAACGGAGTTCGTGCAGTCCCGGCAACCCACTAATGGCTTGCTCGACAGGAAAAGTAATCTGCCGCTCAATCTCTTCAGATGCCAGTGATGGCGCGACTGTGTTAATCTGTATTTGAACCGGAGTCGTGTCCGGAAATGCGTCAATATCGAGCTGTTGAAGCGAGAAAACGCCGACTACAGCAAACAGCAACGCCGCCAGAATCACCAGCCCGCGGTGCTTGAGTGAAAAATCTATCAGCCAATTCAGCATCCTTGCTCTCCTTATTCAGCGACGCAGTCACAGCCTGCACCAAGATTGTTTTTCAGTAACTGTGCTTTCAACACATCGCTGCCGGCAGTCGCAATGACTTCGCCGGGCAACACACCGGAGAGAACTTCGGTGACATCACCGTTAATGGCTCCTAATCGGACGGAACGAACATGGAAGACTTTGTAGCTGTCTGGGCTGTCGAAATAGTTTTTATCACGCACGAAGACGACCTGACAGCAACCTTCCCAGTGCGATGATCCGGTCGGAATCACGATGGCATCGGATTCTTCGCGCAGGATGATTTCCCCCATGCCGAAGGTTTCGTTCCGCAGCTTTCCATCTGTGTTGGCGAGAATGGCGCGCACTCCCACCATCCGTGTTTCCTTGTCAACCGATGTGCTGACCCAGTCCAGTTTCCCCTCAACAACACGACGACTCCCGTCTGGAGTAAATCGAATCTGCTGACCCACTTCAAGTTGATCCATATTCTCTAGCGGCACGCTCAGTTGCAGCCACATCTGCTGAGTGTCGGCGACTTGAAACAGAATTCGAGATGGATTGACGACCTCACCGGGGGTCACAGATCGTTGAACGACAATCCCGTTCATTGGTGAGAGAATCGGCAACAAATTCGTCGTGGCAGTTTCTAAGTTGATCTGGTTGCGTAACGATTCAGGGATTCCGAGCAAGCGAAGTTCGTTAAGCACCTGCTTCTCCGATAGCTCGCGCAGCCGATCAACGTCGACTGGCAAACCCAGGTTGATCAGTGATTGTTCAGCACTGAGGACGTCAGCGTGTGCTTTGGCAAGAGCGGCTTCGGCATCAAGGATTCTCGAGCCAGCAATCGCTCCACTTTTCCCAGCTTGCGACAACCGGGCAACGTTTTGCCGCTGGAGTTTTTCTTCAGCGAGTGACCGCAACAACATTGTCTTCAAGTCACCCACTTCCACAGCATCGATGACCGCCAGTACTTCTCCTTCAGAAACTGGATCACCAATGTTTTTGGAAACGCTCCAAACGCTCCCCGGAACACGAGACGCCAGGCTGGCGAGTCGCGTTGGATCGTAAACGACTTCGCCGTTGCCGAAGATCGACTCAACAATCGACTGTCGCTCGACCAACTCGACATCAACTCCCGCCTGTTGCACTGCTTCGATCGATGCGAATTGAATCCGGGTCTTGTAGATGCCACAGCTGCTGTTGTTTTCTTTGCGAGGTGCGATCTCGAATGCTCGCGCTGCTCGTTGCAAGTCCGCAACAAGCTCCTCCTGAGAGGGCGGTTCCTTGATTTGGGATACGTCTGGGTGATCAAGTGTACAATTGTGGACGCCATGCTCGGCACACCAGCCATAGTCGGGACCTTTGGGCTTTAAGGTCGGATCACACGCAACGCAGATCGACTCCGGGACAGCATGTTCTTCACACCAGTCATCGACTGAGGTTTCTACTGGTCCCGTCAATGCAGCGAACTTGGGGATTCGCCAATCGTTGTGGTGTCCATAATAAAACACCGCTGCGAAGCCAATCAGCACCAGCGTCGGTCCTAAGCTGGAAACCACGAGTCTGGCGGTACGACCGAAGACTCTCCGAGATCGCCCTTGAGGAGCCGATTCAACCGGTTTGTTATCGACTTTTTTTGGTGGAGAAGAAGATGTAGCGTGCTTGGTCGTCACATCCATCATAGAATTGGACATTATAAATCTCCTGCTGGATAAGGTTCAAAGAAAGATCGCTTCCCAGTTTTTCGGTCGTTATTGCGACAAAACCAGCGACCGCAGAACGGTCGACTTATGAACGGGAAGATACAGTTGTCGACGCAACGAGAAGCGCGTCTCAACGATGATCGAGTCCGTCAAAAAGCCAATGGTCGACTCGGAACGTGAAAAATCCGCAGTGATGACCAATTAATAGGACGGACTGCCAGCAGAGAGTTACACTGTCAGAGAGCTGAAGACGAGGCGCACCGACTGACCATTAAGGAGATCTGGTCGACCCTCGCGCCATCGGTAATGGATGGAAAACGGTTTCTCGACATCCACATCGTGCAATACGGCAGGAAGAAGTTCCGTCAACTGTTCACAAAAGACCACTACGTCTCGATGCTGAGACTCGTGCGTGCCCTTACAGATACAACTTGAATCACAAGGAACTGGGCAATTGCCTGGAGATTCGGAGGGTTCCGGATCAAAAACGTTTTCACAAGCCTGCGAGGAATTGTTCTGAGAGCAATTGCAACTGCTCTTTTCGACTTCTGCGCAAACCACATCACAACCCGCCGCACAAAAGATTGGGCAAAGCAAGACTCGAAAAACGAGAACTGTGATGAGTGAAAACTGAAACATTTGTAATCTTTAAGGGGGGCCGATATGCAACATCTTTCATCGGACCAGGACGAAGTGTTGATTCAGTGTACCAGCGATAAAAGTACCAAACAAGAGAGAATTTTTGAATCAGACTCCATGCCTACTCCTCTCGCCTTCCAGACATTTCGGATTTCACACACGATTGGCACTTAACCAGTGGGGTTGAGAACTTTGTGGTGTGACAGTTTAAGGTAAAGTTTAACGATTGTATTAGTTCACGGGGAGGAATGCTTTCTAAGCAAGTTGCTGATTGAACATGTCCGAAGAGTAATGATGATGAGGAATGTTCCACCAACTCCCAGACGTCTGGGGGCCAACTTCTCAACCTCAGTCTTCGTTTTGCATGGATGCAGATCGTGTCGATTCGTCAGTTCTTGCCTGTTCTTCTCATCGCCCTGCTGGCGTATCAGGCAGTGGTACCGTGTTGTTCGTGTATTCCACTTAAAACGACAAGTTTGATTGGTGCGACAGACTCATTTACGGTCCCATGCAGCTTCCACTGTTGTCACCATGTTCACTCTCAAACGGGTGTCAAAAGTGGGACACGGGATGGCGAGACCCCTGAAGCCCCTCACTGCCCTTTTTGTGATGCTATCGCAGACGTTCACGTTTATTCTCGTGAACATATTCCGCTGCACAGTACCGATTGTGATGCGCACTCCCGTAATGTCATCGATGGAGTTGCACCACAGATAAGAATGACTCGAAACAACGAGTGTCGTTGCTTGCACAGGCTGGTGAGAGGTCCATTGGGAGTCAGGCTTCAGGTTTAGAATGACGTTCGCATGATTTCATCATTACTAAATCGAGACTTTCTTCCCAATACAATCCCTTTACAGGAGACCGGTCATGACCAAGTCACCGTATCGTCGTCGTATTCTTTCTATCGGACTTGTTCCCTTTGTGGGACTGGGATGTGCTTCGGCGCGAACTCAGGTCGCTCAAATAATCATGCCAGCTGAGACGACCTCCCAGGTTGTGGCTGCTGCAGATAAGCCAACTACGGAACGACCAACTCTCGAATTGGCCAGTCCGTCCATCAATTCTGTTGACGCCACACCAAGTTCGGCTGAGCAGATTGAGATTGAAGTTGTCAATCATCAGTCTGAGCTGAACCAAAAATCCAACTCTTCAGTGGAACCTGCCAAACTTCCTCCCGCACCACCCGCGAGTTCGATTCCAGAGCAGAAAGGATTGACTCTGCAAGCGTTGGAAGAGTTGGCGCTTCAAAACAATCCCTCGATCCAGCAAGCAAACGCTGTGGCAGCGAAAGCGTCTGGAATCCATTATCAAGTGGGGCGAAAGCCGAATCCTTCGATCGGCTACTTCGGAGAAGAGATTGGGAACGAAGGAGCAGGCGGGCTGCATGGTGCATTTGTCTCACAAACCTTTGTCCGTGGCGACAAACTCGCCTGGAACGAACAGGTGATTGGCCATGATGTTGAGTCGATTCGATGGCAGACCGAAGCACAACGGCAGCGTGTCCGCACCGACATCCGCATTCAATTTTATGAAGCCCTCGCTGCCCAAAAGCGTTTGGAACTGGCCCGTGACTTCCGAGACATTGCAGAGAAAGGAGTGGAAGTTTCCCAACAGCGCGTGGATGCTCAGGTGGGAACTCGACCGGATGTCCTTCAATCGGAAATTCAGCAGAATGAAGTTGAGCTGATTATTCAGCAGGCGGAGTACGACTTTGAATCGGCCTGGAAGCAGTTGGCTGCCATCGCAGGGGTTCCTGGTATGGAAACTCCGACACTATCAGGAAAACTTCAACCGTCTGATTTGGAGCGAGAGGCCGATGCATTATACCAACAGATTGTCTCGCAGAGTCCATTAATTTCGGCGGCACAGGCTCGTGTTCACCGCGCCCAGGCGAACATGCAGCGACAGAATGTCCAGGCAATCCCCAACATCAATGGTCAATTTGGAGTCGGACGAGATGACGGAACCGGTGACGCATTTGCCAATATCCAGTTGAGTTTGCCGATTCCTTACAACAACAAGAACACTGGGAACATCTCAGCAGCTCACGGCGAATACTGTGAAGCTACTCAGAACGTCCAGCGGCTCAAGATGCAGATTCGACAGAATTTAGCCATCGCATTGCGAGACTATCAAGTTGCTCAGGCGAACGTACAACGGTACCAATCAGCAATTCTGCCCAAAGCCCAGGAAACGCTGGACCTTGTTCAGGAAGCACAACTGGCGGGGGAGTTTGACTTCCTGCGAGTGCTGACAGCACGCCGGGCTTACTTCGACGCAAACCTCAATTACGTGAGGAGCCTGGGAAATCTCGCGACAGCGAACGCCAGAATCGAGGGTCTTCTGCTGACTGGTGGGCTTTCCAACACCGTTACCTATGATGGAGACGATGGTCTGCGTGGACAAGCGTTGAGTGGTCAATAAATTCTGTGATTTGTGAGAGCTCGATACGATGCTGTCTCTGGCGTTGTCGTTTTGACTACAAATCCCATCGGAATGATGACTTGTGTCATTGGCCTTTTTCACTTGGCAATAAGGAATCGTGCAGATTGACTAGACAATCCTGTTATTCAACTGTAAAAATCATTCTTCAGTCATGGATGGTACCACAGTTGCTCTTTTCTGATTTCTGAAATCCCTCTAGCTTCGTTCTTGAGAGACCGATAAAAATAGTAATGAAGTGGTTTGTCCGGCTTGATGGACAAGTTCATTGAAAGTTTGAGTTTTCCATGTTCCGCAGCACAGTCATCTTGTTGACCACCGCAACAGTCATGTTTCATGCACTGTTGGGGTGTTGTGCGCACCATGGACACTCTCATTCTGTCTCAGAAAAAGTGACATTTTCAGTTCACGATCATGTCCACAGTGATGACCATTCCTTAGATCATTGCCATTCGCACAGTGAACATGAGAACGTAACTAGGGCTGATACGGTCCCTGCTGTTCCGCAGCCGTGCGATGGTGAGCATGGACCGTGTGATGAAGCGGATTGCCAGTTTGTTTCCACTTTGCAAACGGATGATTGTCTGGCATCACTTTCGTTTTCAATTTTTCTCGCGCTAAATGCAAGTTTGCCAACGACAAATGCTCTCGTTTCCCCTCTCAATTGGGAACGAATCGAGCAGTCAATGCCTCTCGCCGCGACGCCCAGCCCCCTGCATGCTTTGAAGCAGGTTTGGTTGCTCTAACGAGCACGCGTCCGACTTCGGAGATCTTGCTCGTACCATACTTGTGCTCGAAATGAGTGTTTAAAGAATGGTTGCTCGTGTCAATCGTTGACCGCAGCTCGTCGTGCCTTCCCAATTTCTGGTCTTGGACGCTGCTTCGGCTTCCTGTGCCGTCCGTGCATCCATGTACGTGGTGACAGGGTCTGATTTCTATTCGCTTAAGTAGTTGAAACATAGGGTTCTGACGATGAAAGCTCGTATTTCGCAATTGCCTCTCAAATGGATTTGGACGACGACCGTCATCGTGACAATCGGCGTCCTGGTACTCACTGTGAATCGCTGGTTGCCGGTCACTCAAGCCTGGGTGAACCAGACAATCAGTACATTCCGTGGGGGAGGCACCTCACATGGCGAGGGAGACTCTCACAGCGAAGAGGATCCGCACGCAGGGCATGATCACGGTTCGCACCCCGGACATGACGAAGCCACATCACTGGAACTCTCTGCTCAGGCGCTTCGCAATGTGGGACTCGGTCCCGAACAAATTCAACCAGTGAAATTGGAGACGTACAGGAAGTCGATCACTGTTCCTGCTGTGATTGTAGAACAGCCAGGTCGAACGCGGATCCAGGTGGCGACTCCGATGACGGGCGTGATTACCAAAGTTCATGCTCTGGAAGGTGAAGCAATTAAGCCCGGAACATTGCTGTTTCAGATTCGCCTGACACACGAAGACCTGGTGCAATCTCAGACAGAGTTCCTGAAGACACTAGGAGAACTGGATGTCGAAGAACGAGAGATCAAGCGGCTCGCCGCTGTGACCAATAGTGGTGCGGTCGCTGGAAAGGTTCTGCTGGATCGACAGTACGCCAAAGACAAACTTTCGGCACTGTTAAGTGCTCAGCGCGAAGCCCTCAAGCTCCACGGGCTTTCTGAAGAACAGGTCAATCAGATTGCCAAACAACGACGTTTGTTAAGGGAACTGCAGGTTTTTGCTCCATCATTCGACGGGAGTGATGATGTTGAGTTGAAGATTACAAGAAATGAGGTGCAGCCCGTCTCACTGTTCCAGGAGGAGCAATCCCAGGATTCCTCTGAAGATGGGCACTTCGGACCGCTGATTCTACAGGATCTTGATGTCCACAAAGGCCAATCAGTCACCTCTGGCGAGACGCTGTGTGTCTTAGTGCACTATGACGAACTCTTCATCGAGGGGCTTGCGTTCGAACAAGACATTGCCAGTTTGCGACAGACGTCGGATCAAAACTGGAAGGTCGATGCAATTTTCCAGCGACCAGGTTCAGAAACACAGCTCGTCCAAGGTTTGGAAATTGCCTATCTTTCCAATCAGGTCGATCCCGATTCACGAACACTACATTTCTATGTGCGGTTGCCGAATGAGGTCGCCAAGGACAACCGTGTCTCGGGGAATCGCTACCTCGAGTGGAAATACCTCCCTGGTCAACGCTTGCAATTGCGTGTTCCGATTGAGGAAATGTCAGAACAAATCGTCTTACCGGTCGATGCGGTTGCCCGGGAAGGTGCGGAATATTTCATATTTCAACAGAACGGAGATCACTTTGACCGAGTTCCGGTTCATCTGACGTACCGAGACCAATATTCGGCGGTCATTGCCAACGATGGCTCAATCTTTCCAGGTGATGTCGTCGCCCGACGCGGTGCCCATCAACTTCAAATGGCTCTTAAGAACAAAGCAGGCGGCGGAGTCGATCCTCATGCCGGGCATAATCACTAATTCGCACCGGCAACGATCGTGCTGACATGAGGAGAGATGAAGAATGTTAAATGCAATTATTCGATTCGCACTGCGGCAGCGGATGCTCGTCATCGCGGCGGCTCTATTCCTGGTTGGATACGGAACGTGGCAGGCGTTGCAGGCGCCGATTGATGTGTTCCCCAACTTGAACCGTCCCCGTGTGGTGGTGATGACCGAAGTGCCGGGAATGGCACCGGAAGAAGTCGAAACGCTGGTGACATTTCCGCTGGAAACTGCACTGAATGGTGCCAACGGAGTGCAGGCTGTTCGCAGTTCGTCAGGTGTAGGCATTTCGGTAGTGTATGTCGAATTCGACTGGGGAACGGATATCTATAACGATCGCCAGATCGTCAACGAGCGCATCCAGCTCGTTCAAGAACGAATGCCCGAGGGCGTAAAACCGACGTTGGCTCCGATTTCGTCCATCATGGGACAGATTCTCATGTTGGGGATGTGGAGTGAAGATGAACAAACTAATGCCCTGGAGATGCGCACGATCGCCGACTGGGTCGTTCGTCAACGGCTACTGACGATTCCTGGAGTTTCGCAGGTGTTTACGATGGGCGGAGGACGCAAACAGTTCCAGGTGCTTGTCGATCCAGATGCCATGCTGCGGTACGGAGTCGCGCTTCATGAAGTCAAGGACGCCGTTCAAAATAGTAACGAGAATGCGACGGGGGGATACCTCGATGAACAAGGCCCGAATGAATTGCTGGTCCGTGCATTAGGGCGAGTTCAGTCGATTGAAGATCTACAAAAAGTCGTCGTGACGATTCGCGACGGCAAGCCGATTGCCCTCGCACAGATCGCCCAAGTGATTGAAGGTCCGCAGGTCAAACGGGGGGATAGTTCAGCTTTTTTGCGTGTGGAAGATGGAGAGTTTTCCGGCGGTCAGTCAGTCATTTTGACGATCAATAAGCAACCCAACGCTGATACGCGTGAAGTGACCGAAAGCGTGATGGCGGCCATTGAGGAACTCCGCCCTTCGTTGCCGGACGATCTTAGAATTCGTCAGTTCTATTCCCAAAAGTCGTTCATTGATCGGGCGATTGAGAATGTCATCGAAGCATTGCGCGATGGTGGCATCCTGGTCGTCATCATACTATTCCTGTTTCTGATGAACTTTCGCACGACGTTTATCACGCTGACGGCAATCCCCCTCTCTCTGGTCAGTACCGCGATTGTTTTCCACTTCCTTGGACTCTCCATCAATACAATGACGCTGGGAGGCTTAGCAGTCGCCATCGGTGAGTTGGTCGACGATGCGATTGTGGATGTGGAGAACATCTTCCGACGACTCAGAGAGAATCGAATTAAAGACAAGCCGCTGCACCCGCTACTGGTGGTCTTCCGAGCGAGCGTCGAAGTTCGCAATTCGATTGTGTTCGGAACCATGATCGTGATTCTCGTTTTCGTTCCACTATTTGCTCTCTCAGGCATGGAAGGACGTCTCTTCACTCCGCTGGGGATCGCTTACATCGTCTCGATTCTCTCATCGCTCGTCGTCTCGCTGACTGTCACGCCAGTATTATCGTATTGGCTTCTGGGACATCAGAAGTCAACGGAAGAAGAGAAAGACGGCTTCTTTCTCAGAGGACTCAAGTGGGTCGGTGACAAGGTGATCCGCTTCAGTTTGCAATTCCCACGGTTGAATCTGACCGTCACGTTGACCGCTGTGGCATTGGCAGGACTGTTTGTGACCAACCTCGAAAAAGATTTCCTTCCGCCGTTTAACGAAGGCGTGATTCAGCTGAATGTTGTGCTGCCACCGGGCACGTCGTTGGAAACCTCCAACGCAATCAATCGTCGGGTCGAACAGCGTCTGCTCGAAATCGAAGACATCGAACAGTTCGTTCGCCGGACAGGACGTGCGGAACTCGATGAGCATGCGGAGGGCGTCAACATGAGTGAATACATCATTGACCTCGATCCCGAAGCAGAACACTCACGAGAAGAACAACTTGAAGAAATTCGTGAAGCCATGGCTGATATCCCCGGCATCGTGACTGCCGTGGAACAGCCGATTGCCCACTTGATTTCTCATATGCTTTCGGGAGTGAAAGCTCAGATTGGTATTAAGATTTACGGCGACGATCTCGATGTCCTCCGTCGCAAAGCCGACGAAATGAAAATGGCGATGCAATCGGTGCCAGGGGTGACGGACTTGCTCGTCGAACCGCAGGTCATCATCCCACAGATGCGTATCGAACTCGACCGCGACAAGTTGCTCCTTTACGGACTGACCCCGGTTGAAGTGAATGAATTTATCGAAACCGCAATGAATGGGCAGGTCGTCTCGGAAGTGTTGATGGGACAACGCACCTTCGACCTGTTGATCCGATTGGACGAGAACTACCGCGAGAACTTGCACGAGTTGAAGCGGCTCACCATTGATCTTCAAGGTGGCGGAAAGGTTCCCCTTGAAGCCGTTGCCAATATCTACGAATCTGGCGGCCCCAACACCGTCAATCGAGAAAACGTTCGTCGTCGGATTATCTTGCAATGTAATGTTTCCGAGCGCGGTGTCGTCGATGTCGTGCAAGACATTCAACGTCAAGTGCGACCGGTCGTTGAAACCCTCCCGACTGGCTACTTCGTCGAATACAGCGGACAGTTCGAGTCACAACAATCGGCGTCACGCATTATTGGAGCATTGTTCGCAGTTTCGATGATCGGCGTCTTTATGGTGCTATTCACCATGTTCCGTTCGGTCAATCTCTCCTTGCAGGTGATGGCCGCATTGCCGATGGCGTTTATCGGATCTGTGGCAGCCCTCGTCATCACCGGACAAACGCTGACAGTCGCAGCCATGGTCGGATTTATCTCTCTGGCCGGAATTGCCTCCCGCAATGGCATTTTGTTGCTCAATCATTATCTGCATCTGGTGAAGTACGAAGGTGAAGACTGGAGCAAGAAAATGATTGTTCGCGCCGGGCTGGAGAGACTCGCGCCGGTGTTGATGACCGCACTGACCTCGGGCATCGGACTCGTTCCACTAGTCCTCGCGTCTGGTGAGCCAGGAAAAGAAATCCTCTACCCAGTCGCCACAGTCATCCTGGGAGGCCTGATGAGTTCGACATTGCTGGACTTTTTTGTCCACCCGGCACTCTTTTGGCTCTTCGGACTGAAAGAGGCGCAGCGAGTCGTCAATGAATCTCAAACCGAAATCGCACTCACCGAAGAACACGACGAAACTCATGGTATCGAACAGCCCATCGCGATTGCGACTTAGCAGCTGTCCGTTGCCGCTACAAAACAGTTCCGTAAATCATGTAACTCTTTCAACCGTATTACGACGGCGGTTCATCAAGATGCTTTGATCTCCACAGGACGTGCGATTCACAGCAAAGAAATGACTTAAGGAAACGAACGATGAAAACTTTCCAAACAACACTTCTCGCATCCACTGTGATGCTCGTCATGAGCATGGCTTCATCTGCGATGGCCCAAAAGTCTTTTGTGATTGCCTATCGGCTGAGCGACTGGAAGACCATGGAATTTGACAACCCGACAAAGGCTCAACAGCATTTGCAAGCGGTCAAGGATCTCGGATGTGAAGCACGCACCGAAAATCACGAAGGACATCTGGATGTGACCTATCGTCTTCCCGCGTGGAAGCCGCTGGAATTGGCAACCGACAAACTCGTACACCAATGGGAAGGGTGGTTGAAATCTTCGGGCTTTGAGACGATCCATGGCCATGGTAACGATCACGCTCAGGGACCTGCCGGACACAACCATGCCAATGATGATCACGCGGGGCACGAACATGGTCCCGAAGGAGAAGAGTCGATTGCCTATCGACTGCCCAACTGGAAAACACTCCATTTTAAAACCGCCGACGAACGGAAGCAACTGATTGCCATCGCACAGGGATTTGGATGTGAAGTGCGCCAGGAAACACACGACGGTCACGACGACGTCCTGATCCGATCACCACGCTGGATGCACGCTGAGTTCCCAACTCATGCCGCGGCAGCCAAATGGGAACAATGGTTGAAGCGGACAGGCTTCGAAACGCAACACGAACATGCTGGTGAGCACAAGCATGATCACTAATTTTACGGTAGCACATCGACGTTATTCACTGCGAGTGGTGTCGATGTGCGTCACTTTAAACTTTCTCTACTCAACTCAAGGATTGCAAAATGAAACGTTTCCCTCATCTCACAACGGCATTAGTCGCTTCCCTGTCCATTGCAATGGTCGGGTGCGCGGATAACGAACCTTCCTCTGATGGTCCAGTCTCTACCGGACCGCCAGCAACGGTCGACGATCATGAAGGACATGATCATGGTCCCGGTGGACACGATCACCCGACAGAAGGTCCCCATCATGGCTCGCTGATCGAACTCGGTGCCGAAGAGTATCACGCAGAAATGGTTCACGCTGAAGAGTCAGGTTCTGTCACTATTTATATTCTTGACAGTGCCGCCAAGACTGCGGTCCCGATTGAAGCATCTGAAATCACGATCAATCTCAAACATGATGGCAAAGGCGAACAGTTCAAACTCGCCGCCAAACCGGACAGCGGTGACGCAGAAGGAAAGTCGTCGCGGTTTGTTTCCTCAGATAAGGAACTCGGAGAAGACCTGCATAGCGAGGACGCTGAGGCAACTCTTGTCCTGTCCATCAACGGAAAATCCTATCGTGGCAAAATCGCTCACGATCACGACCATGCGCATGATCATGCGCACTAATGCGTCAGGCTGAGACTGGACGCTCTCCACAATATGGACGTTCAAGTCGGTTCAAACTCTAGCCCCCCAACAGAATGTCATCCCCATCCGCAACGACTAAGAACGAAGAATCGCCATCGAACGACCATGACCACTCGGGGCATACCCATGGGATGACCCGCAGTGGCGAGGTGGTGGACGTTAGCGATTCGCGCCTGTTGTGGTCAGTGGTTCTCAACCAGATTTTGACATTGGGACAGGTGATTGCCGGAATCATGTCCGGGAGCGTCGCTTTGCTCTCGGACGCAGCTCACAATTTCAATGATGCCAATGCCCTGTTGATTGCGTGGATCGCTCGGCGCATTTCTCGAAAGGAATCAAACGAACGTTACACGTTTGGATATCGGCGAGCCGAACTCATCGGGGCAACGATCAATCTGACGCTTTTGGCAGTCATCGGGTTGTACCTGGTCTACGAAGGAATCAATCGCATTTTCTATCCGCAGGAGATTATCGGCTGGTTAATGGCCGCGGCGGCGATCTTGGCCCTCGTCGTTGATGTGGGCACAGCCTTGCTGCTGTGGGCAATGAGTCGCGGATCGCTGAACGTGAGAGCGGCTTTCATTCACAACATTGTCGATGCTCTGGGATCGTTGGGAGTTTTGCTTGGAGCAGGAGCGATCATCTGGCTGAAGTGGAATTGGGTTGATCCAGCATTGACGTTATTGATTTCCGGCTACGTGCTATATCAAGTGGTCGTGATGCTGCCGCAAGCAACACGTGTGTTAATGGAGGGCACACCGACCGATTTTGACCTCGATCATCTCGTCAAGGATGTCACCGCCATCGATCAAGTCATCGACCTGCATCATCTGCATGTCTGGCAACTCGACGAACAACACATTGCCTTGGAAGCTCATATCGTCATCAAACGCCAGAACGCTGGCGACTTGGAGACCATCAAGAAGTCGGTCAAAAATCTTTTGAAGGACGAATTCGACATCACTCATTCAACTCTCGAATTTGAGTTTAATGATGAGCGAACACAGCAGGACCACACCTGTCAGCTTGATGCGGGCGCATCAGGTCTGTCCCCTGGAGATTAAGTCATTTAGCCAGAACACTTTGGAATGATGATATTATAAATTGAGTTCGTGTTCAGAATGAGCGATATCAGTACGATTTTCGCTGACGTAGTTTCGCCCAAAGTCGAGACCCATTGAGGAGGCATCTCACCCTGAGTTTTTCCTCTAGACTCACTGCTCCATGTCCGATAAATAGAGATAACCGTTGTTTCCGTCCTTCACACTCTCATTCCAGCAATTGGACTCCTCGGATTTCATGTTTCGCAACTTCCTCATTCTCTGGACCGTGTCGGCAGCCATTTTTCATGTGCTGTTGGGATGCTGTTCACCGTATGTGGGTTGTTGTGCCTATGCCTGCACAATGTGCGTCGATTCTTCTTCGTCTGAGTGCAAAGGTGACTGCTCCGCCTCTGATTGCGATGAAGCGGAGAATCACGAATCAGAACAGAGAAGCAATCTTTCATCGTCCCCATGTGGGAACAGTCATCCGAGCCCACCAAAGCCATGCGATGACGTTGACTGCCAGTTTGTGTTTGCACCTCGGACCGATGACACCTTAGACACACTTTCAAGCGACTTGCTGGCAACAGTTCAAAACGTCTACCCGGCTTCGTTTGTGCTTGACGTGTTGCCTCGCCTCACTCGGCTTGAGCGACCGGATCAATTCTTGACAACTTCTGAACCGCTATACGCTATCAAGCAGGTTTGGTTGGTCTAACGCTCTTATAGACCACTATTCTTTCCTTTGTTTGGACTGGAGTGCGCTCAGTTGAGCGACCTTTCCATCCGCCCCTCGTAATACTCGGCGGCTGTCGAATTGCTTCCAGCTGCCGCAGTCGCTGTTCTCATACTTAAATACGACGTTCATGGGGATCTCGTTCTCAACGTCCCCATTGAGCGATAGTAATCGAATGCAGAATCCGATCCGTCGAGTCGGTTGTTGCAGTCTCAATTCACATTCGGCATAGAAAAGGATTTCAATCATGACTAGAAATACGCAAGCACTCACAGTCGCGTTCATGCTGATTGCAGGAGCGCTTCCCTTGAGCCATCAAGCAACCGCTGCTGAATTCAGCGCGGGGCAACAAGCAGTTGAATCGAATGCCCAGAATGGGAAGTTCAGTTTTGTCCTGTTTTATCGCAGTAATGACTCAGCGACTCAGTCGATGCAGCAAGTCCTTCAATCGACACTTGCGAATCGACAGGACTCAGTGATCGTACCCATTCAAATTAACGATAACCGCGAACAAGCGTTAATCAGTAAGTTTGATGCGACTCGGATACCGATGCCTGCCGTGGCTGTGCTTGCTCCGAACGGGGCGATCGCGAGTGTGTTTCCTCAGCGAGTCACTCCTCAGCATCTCACTGCTGCAATTGTTTCTCCCGCGCAGGCGAACTGCCTGAAAGCACTTCAGGAGCAAAAAATCGTTCTGCTGTGTGCTCATCCGGAAGGCCAAAAAATCGTTCCAGCCGGTGTGACTCAGTTCCAGAACGACGCTCTGTTCAAGAAACGAACCGAAGTCGTCACTGTCAATGCAAACGATCCGGCGGAAGCGCGCTTCCTGCAGCAGCTTCGCATCCGTACCGATCAGCCAAGTTCGGTTGTGGCGTTCATGGCCCCTCCGGGAGTGATGCTCGGTCTCTATAACGAAAATGTGACTCACAATATTCTGGCTCAAAAACTGGCTGCCGCCGGTAAGTGCTGCGACGATGCGAATTGCAAGCACATTAAGGCTGCTGGTGGAACACAAGCACCACGCCGCTAATTCTATTTCTTCAAGCACGGGAATCGCTTCATTGCAGACAACGTGATTCCCGTGCTTTCCTTAATACTCAACACTTAGGGGTGGATTCCATGAAACTTCGTACACTCATCTGGAAAGAACTCTGGCAACGTCCGACGACAATGCTAACGAGTCTATTAACGGTGACGCTCGGCGTCGCGGCGCTCGTCGCAATTCAAAATATTACAGTCTCTTCAGAACGGAAAATTGCCGGTGACATGGAGTCGCTGGGAGCGAACGTCCTTGTCTTACCCGACAATGTCTCGTTGCAGGATTATTATTCTGCCGACATGCACGGTCAGACTATGCCCGAAGAGTATGTCACCAGATTGGCACTGGCTCGGATGCCGGGAGTGGAAAACCTTGCTCCGAAACTTTGCGTCGCGGCAACGGTGGACTCGATCCCCGTCACCCTCACTGGGATTCTTCCGCGTTCGGAGTTTCAGGCGAAATCGGCGTGGCAGGGCCTGAACCTCATCGCAAATCCAGTCGGTTCTGATCGAGGATGCTGCCCCACTGCGACTTCTGTCGGAGATGGCGATAGCGAAAGCCCAGCAGATCTCGCGACCACACGATCCATTCAAACACTTGGAAAGCGAGAAGTGATCCTAGGGGCTGACATTGCCACGCAACTCGGGACGGAGGTTGGAGACGAACTCAATCTGATGGGAGAAGATTTCGAGGTCCTAACTGTTCTTCCTGAAACAGGAACGGTCGATGACAGTCGCCTGTTCGCTCATTTGCATTCCGTTCAGGATCTCTCCGGTTCAGGACCAGTCATCAACGTAATCGAGATTATGGCGTGCTGTGAGGACGCTGCCGGCGATCTCATCGGCAATCTCTCGGCGGAACTCCCTGAGACCCGTATCGTGACCATTGCACAAGTCGTGGAGACACAAGTCGCCGTCAACGGATTGATGTCGAGTCTCTCCTGGGTCTTCTTCTCGATCCTGCTACTTGTTGGTGGAGCGAGTATCGCCAGTGTTATGTTCGCAAATGTCACCGAACGACGCAAAGAAATTGGCACACTCATGGCATTGGGTGCGGGGCGTCGGTTTGTGACGCAACTGTTTCTCGGTAAGGCCACCCTCCTCGGCGTCTCGGGCGGGTTGATCGGATTTCTGATCGGGACAGTTGTTGCAGTCGTCCTTGGACCGCAACTTCTCGGGATTGCTGTCCGCCCGATGCCACAACTGCTCGTCATCGGCATGATCACAGCGACGGTCGTCTCGTTACTTGCCAGCTACTTTCCCGCTCGGAAAGCAGCGGGACTCGATCCCTGCCTCGTGTTCAACGACGCGTAATTCTCAAACTGGTCACTGGACCAAGGAGCTTTTTCATGTATCAACTTAAAGAGGTCACGAAGACCTACACGCGTCGCGGTGAGACCGTGACAGCTCTCGATCATTCGAACCTGGCGATTGCCGACAACGACTTCGTTGCGATTGTCGGTCCCAGTGGCAGCGGAAAGACAACGATGCTCTCCGTCCTCGGCGGCATGATGGCCCCGACCTCGGGACAAGTCATCCTCGATGGACAATCCGTGTATGATCTCTCCATCGAAGAACGAACAGCCGTTCGGGGAGAAAAGATCGGATTCGTGTTTCAAACCTTCAACTTAATTCCGTATCTCTCCGCTTGCGAGAATGTGCAGGTGCCGTTGTTGCTGTCAGGCAAGACTCCCGATGAACAACGAAAACGTGCACTGGAAATGCTCGACCGTGTCGGATTGTCTGACCGGGTCGATCACAAGCCCAATGAACTCAGCCAGGGACAGCAGCAGCGTGTGGCGATGGCCCGCACTTTGGCGAATGATCCGCAAATCATCCTGGCTGATGAGCCGACCGGGAATCTCGACTCTGAAACCCGTCAACAGGTGATGGAATACCTAACCGAGTTTCATCAGGACGGTCGTACCATTGTCATGGTGACCCACGACAGTGACTCCGCTGCCTACGCGAAAAGAACAATCCGCCTCGTCGATGGTGTTGCCTTGGATGTGAAGGATGCAAGAGCTGCCTAATCAAACCTGTCGGTTCACAATTGCGATTCCGTGTTGCAAGTTCTGACGCGTTTCTTCCGACGCAAGGAACTTGTACACGGTTTTTCAAAAGTTATCGACCACGCTCTGTTAACAAGATGCTTGGAAGTGTTTTCACACCCAACTATCAAAGAACATGTCATCAATTCGTCCAAAGAAGTGATTGTGGAACCATAAATGTTGAAGATTCGACAACCGGATTCATCACTAAACGGCTCACGATCGATACGAACTCAGCTGTTATGGTCAGTCAACCTGACGTTGGGAATTGCCATACTTTGTCTACTCTCTTTTCATTATCAAAAAGAGATGAGCGGCGAGTCACGCAAAAAATTCGAAAATCTCCGCGACGAAGCGATTGCAATCCACACAGCAGTCAATCATCTTGCTCTCAATCACGACTCCGGCGAAATACAACGCTACATCGATGGGGTTTGTAACCGTATTTGTTCAGGCAATCCCTCTGGACATCGGATCACTGTTAAAGTGGACGGGAAAGTGTTGCATTCCCACAAACATGCCGAAGACGCCCCGAACATTCTTGAGGTCATTAGTGAAGCGGCAGTTGCACCTGATCATCAAGCAGTGATCCATGATCGTGCTATTGTTGTAGGCAGCCATATTGAAAATGGGATCAGTGTATTCGTCTCTGAAGATTTGGCAGATGCTCGCAGGGCGATTCGCACGCATCTCCTGACACAACTAGGAATATTAGCAATACTCGGAATCGGCGCTGCAGTCATCGTGAATATCGTCCTGCTTCGTATCGTCGATCGTCCATTGAAGCGTCTTGTACAACGGGTCGAACAGATCGCGGTGGGGGAGTACGGGCTCACGACAAAACCGTTCGGTTGTCGTGAGCTTCAAAATCTTTTTTGGGCGATCAATTCAATGAGCGAACGACTTCAGTTCAATGAAAGAGAAAGACATCAACAGTTGGAGAAAGCGCAGAGAATCCAACAGCACTTGCTGCCCGATGCAGTGGCAGTCCCAGGAATCCGCATCGCACACTCGTTCAAACCGGCAGATGTTGTGGCGGGGGATTACTACGATTATCTCCCGCTGTCCGATGGGTCATGGCTGATTTGTCTGGCCGATGTGACGGGACACGGAATCCCGGCAGCAATGGGAGCAGCGATGTTGAAATCCATCCTTCTGGGCGTAACAGAAGAAGAACCTTTCGAGTTGATTTCAATCGTTCAGAAAGTCAACCGACGATTTGCAGCGACTGTACTTCCCGGAAACTTTGCATCAATGTTTCTCGCTCAGTGGACACCTGCTAAGCAGGAATTCTCATGGGTCAGCGCGGGTCATGAAACTGGAATTCTGCTCACCGATCGAAGCACAGTACAAGAACTTTCCAGTACCGGGTTGCTACTGGGCATCGATGAGAAAGCGAATTACAAGCAGCAAACAATCACGCTCGCGCCCAACCAAAGAATTCTCTTGTTCAGTGATGGAGCTACTGAAACACTCAGTCTTTCAGGTGAACTCTTTGGACGTGAACGACTACTTGAATGCTTTCGTCGCCATCGAGAAGCACGAATTGAATTTGCTCTTGCCAAAATTGAAGAGCAACTGGATTCCCACCGAGGGACCGCGAACTTGTCGGACGACTTGACACTGATTGCCATGGAATTCGCGGAGATGAACGACAGCGAATAAAAAACTGCCTGACAACTCTTGGTGAATTGCAGGCAGTGGATTGTCTCAGTCTATTGTTTTGAGATCATGGAACGGTTGGAGGTGGGGGGGAACCAATCGCGTTTGGATTTTGATTGGTTGGAACCGCTTGTCGAAAGGTCGGACTATTCGATGGTGCTGATTGCTGGAATCCCGAACCGGCGGGCGGTGGTGCTTGTCCGTTTGCAGGACCTCCCGGTGGAAGTGCTTGACCATTGCCAGCGTTGACGCCTGACTGCCTGACTCCAACATCATTCATGAGATGATGCAGTGTTGATTCGATGTAATCCATTTTCGTCAAGATTCCGAGACTTCCAACCTGTCGATGATGGTGACGGCTCCAGCCGCGCACATCGTCTTGAATATGATGGAACAGCTCATCAAGACCACCAAGTTTTGAGGCGATGGCGTCGCGATCACGCTGATGTTCAGCGGCGTGGATATATTTGGCAACATCAAGGATCTGGTAAGCTTCTGCGTACGTTTCCCGGAATCCATGATTGTGCGAGTAATTGAAATGCAGGTCCAAACAAAGCTCGTTCGTGAGGGTTTCCAGTCGTGAGGCCAGATCATCAACTTGAGAGAACCCTCCGAACTGCATCTGCACTGGCTTTGCAGCAGTATGGACTTGCTGCCCATGCGGATCTGCTGAGGCAGTGCGTTGGGGGTAATAATAAGAACGACCGCCGTGCGAATAATAACTCCCTGCATGCGCAGTGTTGAAGTGTGGCACGACATGTGTTGAGTTGGGGTGAATTACATCATGATGATGACGTTGCACGACATGCCCGTGGCTATCCCGCACAACATGATCGTGATGATCGATGTGCGCTCCTCCCGAGTAGCGTGGTTGATAGCGACGATGAACATGCTGAGCTTCGACAGTACTGGCTGTCCAAGCCAATGCCAGCCCGGCAATCGTTAGAAATGTTGCGGCGTTCGTTTTCACAGGACTCTCCTCTGTTGAAATTGCGAGACATCCTGTCATCGATTTGGCCCGCTGCTCCGCAACAGGTGTTCACTGTAGAATTTGATTATGTCCTTCTCATCACCATTTTTTCAATGTAGCAGCCAATAATCAGAGGTGGACATTGGGAGAATCGCGGGATCAATTTCCGAAAAACTTGATCCCGTGATCCGACAATAGGTCATTTAATGACCGTGTCCAGTGCGATGAGAATCATAGTGTCCGGGCGTGTAGTCGAGATGTCCTCGATGCCGCTGGACTGTCGGCGGCTGATAGTCGTAATGGCTCGTGTTGTGGTAGGAACGACCATATCCGAAAGAAGGATTAGAGCCATAGTTTGACCGATAGCCGTTGTTAAACCTGGATCCGTAGTTGCCGTGATTTCGTGAGTAAGAGCGACCGTACCCCCCGTGAGAATAGGCACCGCCATAGTTGTTGTAACCGTTTCCCCAACTGACTCCGAATCCGGAAGCCTGAGCTGATGATCCCATCAGTATTGTGGCAGTCAGGACAGCACTCAATGTAAGTAAACGTTTCATCGTTCTATCTCCTCGTTAAGACTTCGATTTCAAGTGAATCACAATTTCGCGATGTACCAATGGATTGCACAAGCGATGCCAAACCGGCAAATATTGCCGAGCCCGCTTTTTCGTAGCAAAAACCCAACAGAAACTGTCAGTTCGAGGCAATCACAGTATTGGCGTCAGTAAACGCGGTGTCGCGTTCATGAGCTTGGTGTCATCAAGGTGATACCAGAAAAGCAATGTTAGTTCCGGTTTGATTGAGCATCAGCTTTGAACGAGGACAAAACTCGCCTTGAGTTGCCTCCATCAAGCAGATACTGACGCCCGGTTCCCCAAAAGAGGCAGACGAGAGCTAGGCAATTACCCGAATCGACCTTCGATGCAGCGGATGATCTCAGCGAGATGTGGTTCAGTCACCTTGTAATAGACGCGGCGACCTTGGCGTTCGGTCTCGAGTAGTCCAGCTCGCTGCATCAGCCGCAGATGTTCTGATGCCATATGAGGGGCGATTTCACATGCTTCAGCCAATTCACTGACCATATGCCGATCATTGAGGAGCATTTGGATCATTCGTAGACGCCACGGGTGAGCAATCACTTTGAGGCACTCAGCAGCCTCTTTCAAATCCTCAGGACTCGTGAGGGATGTTTTCTTCGGTTTCTCCATTGCTTCTCCACACAATCATTGCTCGCCGCACCAGTTTGGCACAACGTCGAATTCGCAGCTACTTCGATGGATGTGATTTTCGGCTTTGCTCGTTCAGCGATTGTATAGTTCGTTCGACAATCTTGTCTTTAAGGGAGCGAAATGTTGAAAACGCTGCAAGCAATCGTACAATCGTGACAGTACGACCCTTTTGGGTTGGTCAGTCCCGAGTTGTGATTTATTTCTCCCACCTGAGATGGAGCCTCAAGATGCAGAACACCATGAAAATCAATGATCAAATAAGCGTCGGTCCTCAGCCGAGCGAAAGCGATCTTCAACAACTCAGCCAGCAGGGATTTAAAACTGTTGTAAACTTTCGTACTGAGGGCGAGGAGGATCAGCCGCTCTCGCCCGCAACTGAGGGAGACAAGGTGCAGGCTATCGGCATGGAGTACCTCAGCATTCCCGTGTCGATGAAGTCGATGGGGGCGGAACTGGTCGATCAGTTTCGAGACCAGTACCCGGAACTTCCCAAGCCCGTCTTCGCCCATTGCAAGAGTGGAAAGCGGGCGGGTGCAATGGTGATGATGCACGTCGCGGTTGAACAGGGGATGAGTGGTGAGGAGACGCTTCAAAAAGCTGAAGAGATGGGTTTTGAGTGTGAACAGGAAGAATTACGAAAGTTTGTGAAGCATTACGTAGATAACCACTCCAAGTAATCATTGATCCCCCCCCCTTGGAAAAGGAACCTCTAATATGCAGTTCCATCAACGCTTTGTACCCGGATTGGCAATTGCCTCGTATATTGTTGGTGATGAGAAGAGTGGTGAAGCGGTCGTCATTGATCCTACCCGGGATGTCGCTGACTTCATCGCTTTCGCCAAGAATCATGACCTACACATCCGGCACATCATCGAGACTCACGTGCATGCCGACTTCGTCTGTGGGTCACGTGAGTTAAAAGCTCGACTCAAAGACGAGCCGACGATTCACTGCTCTGGTTACGGAGGCGACGACTGGAATCAGCCCTATGCAGATGAGTACGTCAAGGAAGGGGACACGATCACGATGGGTGACGTGAAGTTCGGCTTTCAGCATGTTCCCGGCCATACACCGGAGCATGTTGCCGTCACCATGTTCGACACGTCCCGTAGCAGCGATACGCCGTGGGTCATGTTCAGCGGAGACTTCCTGTTCGTCGGTGATGTGGGTCGTCCCGATCTGCTCGGCGAGGAAGAGAAGAGAGAGCTTGCTCACCAACTCTACGAGAGCGTCTTTCAACGTCTCGGTGATCTGCCCGACATCACTGAAGTCTTTCCCGCACATGGAGCCGGTTCGCTTTGTGGCAAGGCAATCGGTTCTCGGCGTTCCTCTACGGTCGGCTTCGAGCGTCGGTTCAATCCATCGCTACAAGAGAAACCCGAAGAGCAGTGGGTGAAGAACCTGCTTAATGAGATGCCGCTCTCGCCGCCGTACTTCAAACGCATGAAACAAGTGAACAAGGATGGTCCGGCGATCATCGGTCCTGAGCTCCCCGGGCAAAAACGGTGGAGTGCTCATCAAGTTCATGAGCGAGTCTGTGAGAATTGCCTCATCGTAGATGTGCGATCGAAGGAGTCGTTCGCCGCCGCTCACATCCCGAATGCAATCAACATTCCCTTCGGAAATAACTTGCCGACGTGGGCGGGCTGGGTGCTACCCTATGACCGTCCGATTTTGTTGATCTCGGATGATCCTTCGCAAATCAAACAGGTCGTCACCCACTTGCTGCGGGTCGGTTTTGACGACGTACAAGGTTATCTCGAAGGGGGGATCGGCTCGTGGGAAACCTCCGGCTATGAACTCTCGACACTCAACACGATGTCGGTGCATGACCTTGAAAAGCAACGCAAGGCTGAGAAGCAACTGACGATTCTCGATGTTCGCACGGAGAAGGAGTGGAACGGAGGACACATTGAAAATGCCCTCCACATCCACGGCGGCACGCTTCAAGACCGGTTTGGCGAAGTCTCCAAGGACAAGCCGGTCGCTGTCGTATGCGGTTCCGGTTACCGGGCTTCGATTGCTTCCTCGTTTCTTCGGCGAGAAGGATTTGAGAATGTCACCAACGTGATCGGCGGCATGTCCGCCTGGCGAGCCGCGAAGTTGCCGACTACCTAGATCGCTACGACGATGAAGCTGAAATCATGAACGACACACAGTGCCGGTCTGAGTGTCATCGAGATCCTGGCACTCATGCCATTAAGAACTTTGTCTACGCATTTGTACTCAAGCGACTCCACGGATCACTCGGCTGCAACCCGAAGTCTACAGTTCCTTACACCCTCTTAAGGAGAACGTCAAACGTCGATTTCATCGGTTACAAGGGTACGGACAACCACTGACAGACCCACGGTCTAAAGCGCTCGAAACAAGTAAACACAATGGGATTCGACGATGGAATTTGTAATCGCCGTGACATCGGCGTGTCTGTTTGGGGGACTGTTCCTGTTGGAGCGTGTGTTGCCCTTGCGACAGCCAACCCGTTTGCTCTGGCGGCGACTGCTCGTGAATTTCACGGTGTCGAGCTTGGCGTTGGCGGTGGCTGCTCTGGTCGTGCAACCCGCCGCCGCAGCGATGTTGGGGTCCCAACCATCGCAAATCGGTCTTCTCAATTTGGTCTCCGCTCCGGCTTGGCTCAAAGCGCTTGCCGGATTCCTGCTACTCGATCTGTCGTTCTACTACTGGCATCGGCTCAATCATCGAGTCGGGTTCCTATGGCGGTTTCACAACGTTCATCACATCGATCCCGACTTGGATGTCTCGACGGCGTTTCGATTCCACTTCGGCGAAGTCGCACTTTCAGCACTCTTTCGAGTTATCCAAATTACGCTCATCGGTATGTCCGTGGAAACATACTTGCTCTACGAATTTGCGTTCACGACCAATACTATGTTTCACCACAGCAACATGCGACTTCCGATTAAGGTGGAGCGCTGGCTGAACCTGTGCCTGGTGACGCCTCGAATGCACGGGATTCACCATTCACAGGTCGAACGGGAAACGAACTCGAACTATTCGGTCGTGTTGCCTTGGTGGGATCGACTGCACCACAGTCTCCGGCTGAATATCCCGCAAGCCCAAATCCAGATCGGCGTCCCCGCTTATACGCAGCCGGACGACAACACGCTCTGGAACGTCTTGCTGATGCCGTTTCGCCGTCAGCGAAACTATTGGAACTCCCCGGAGGGACCATCTGTGGAGCGAGAAGCGTCAGCAGACACGGCGAATCAAACCACGTTGGCTGATTGACGCCACTTCCCCACCGACACGGAGAACGGACCATGATGAACATGATGGAAACCTGCTGGAACTGGATGATGAGCTTTGGCGTCGTGGGAATGCTGTTGGGCGTTGTCGTGCTCGTCCTGCTCATTGCCTTATTGGTAGCCCTGCTTCGGCGGCTCATGTCGCCCCGCCACAGCGATCAGACATAACACACGGTTTCAGAGAACACCGTTTAGTGAAAAGACGCTTCGGTTGAGCAGCCCTGTGCGTCGCATGGCTCATGAGTAGAGAAGAGGTGTTGATCGATTCTCAATCGTTGCGTAAAAGTTGATCGGTGATGTTTGTAGCCGAGATGATGTCGAACGAAACCAGAAAATCTCTGAGTTGATTGATTGTCCTCACGGACTTTGTTCCTTCGGAGACTAATCCAGTAGACGATTTAGGCCACCTTTCGATTACCTCAGCTCCAATGTCCTAGGTTCGTTTACTCTGAGGACGGGTGGGGAATCCCGTTAGATAAGTCAAGTTGATCCGCCGGTTCTATTTGCACCCCAGCAGCTGCGAGCCAGTCATAGAGTAGCTGCACATTCGTTTGCCTCTGTTGACTTCCGAATCGCCTTCTTGAAAACGTAAATACAACGCGTTTCTTAGCGCGGGAGAATGCTACGAAAAAATTGTTTCCCTCTCCGACTGGGTCTTTGAGATTGTTGAACGCGGCGTCTTCGAGGCCCATGAAGATGACAGTATGGTATTCGAGCCCTTTACTTTTATGGACTGTCATCATTGGAATGGAATTCATACCAATCATCGATTGAAGTGCTGTTCGCCAACCATCTAAAGGTGACGCTTCTGAAACAAATCCAGTGCAGAGATTATCACAGAACTGAGTCATCAGTTTGTCGAAGTAATCACCCTGAATGTACTGGGGGAACTGCTGTTTCAATCTTTCGATTCCAAATACAGCCAGAACACCTTGAAAAACTTCTAGTAATTTGTCCGGTTCAGGCTCTGTGACGAGCAACGACGCCGACAAATAGTCGATTCCCAATGACAGCATACGACTCGCTGTGCGTCTCCCCTTGCCCTTCGGCGTCGTTATCGCCAACAACTCCTGAAGTCGAGACCACGATTCGCTTTCAGAGGTTCCAGTGGCAACTGTGATGGCATCCGAAAGGATTATTGTGATCGGTTCCGCAAGAAGATCCTGTAACGAAGACTCGTCTCGAATTCCATAACCTTCCGCACGATGCTCTACAGATCGGAACAGTTCTTGGGAGTAGTTGGCCACCAGTTTTCGGCATAGGATACAGATTTCGCGCGGTGGGATGTTCTCTTGCTTCACCGAATAATCAAGCAATTGTGAGATTGCATGTGCTTCTGCGCGATCATCAGCGAATTCAAAGACTCGACATAGACCTTCGCCAGATGTTTTCCCCGTTCCATGCTCGGGTTCAATGGCATCGGGTTCGATCTGTTTGGCAAGACTCCCGAGGATGGTGATGAGCTCGGGTTCGGATCGATAATTTCGTCGCAAAACGTAAGGTTTCGCTGAAAAATCATCGGCGAATGTCTTCATGACACCATCGAGGGCACCGGCCCACGTCATGATACACTGCTTCGGATCGCCAACGGCCGTCAGAATCGTTGATGAATCGTGAAAAGCTGTTTTAATGATATCATATTGCAAATTCGTCGTGTCTTGAAACTCGTCAAGAAACACGAACGCATAAGTGGCACGCAGCCCGTTGCGAATTGCAGGGTTCATCCGGAGTTGCAATTCGACGAGCCTTGAGATCATTTGAAAATTGATCACAGAGGGGTGATTGGCAAGACAACTCTTCCAGAAAACGGTTGCTAACCGTTGTTCCAGGTCATCTGAGTATTCAGCAATGTCTTCAAGCAACGGAGAAGCACCGATGAAAACATCGTTGTACCACTTTGCTCGTTGGATATGAGCAATGTCACCAAGACCGAGACCAAGCGCCGATGCACAATTCTCCAGAATTCGACCTGCATTCTGCTCTTTGATCCAGAAACTGAGTTCGTAATTATCAACAGGTCGCCAACAAGTCGGCAGCCCCTTCCTGAATCGGTCGAGCATCTGTTTGCTAAACTTGTCGAATGTCCAGGAATCAAATCGACTCGCCATCTCTTTCGGCAGTCGCTCAGCGACTCGTTCTTCGAGATTACGAGCTGCGTCTCTCTTGAAGCTGATTGCTGAAATTCTTCTCGGGGGAGCACATATTCCGGTCCGCAACAAGTAATCGGCACGCTGAGCCAAAAGTTCTGTTTTGCCTGCTCCTGGACCAGCAACAACGACACCGTTCGTCTCACTTCGAACAGCAAATTCTGCAGCCTGTTCCAGACTCGATACACCAACTGGGCTCCATTCCTCTGGGGTGATAGTACGCTTCACGAATCACCCTGTCCTTGCTTGGCTCGCTCAGTCAGACATGTCAACAATCTCGTCAACACTTCCGGACAGTTTTCAAGGAAGGCATCGTCCTCGATCATCGATAATGCTGACATGTGGGTTGCAGGTTTGCTACGTGTGAGGAAGAGGTGTCGATACCATCTGAAGGACACTATCTCCCCCTTTGAATATGTTTGCCCAGCCGTAAGGGCGTCGCGAAGCACCGCTTTTTTAAGAGATCGCCTCTGTTTTGCAGCCACATCATCTTTCTTGGACGGTCGCCGGGGTCCGGAAGGCGTGGTTTGTTTGTATACGTCGCGAAATGCGCGATAGAGCAGGAAATCGATATCGAGAGGAGATGAGAAAAAGACACCATACTGTTCGAGTGACTCGACCCAATTCATTAATTCGGGGGATGATATCTTCCATTTCTTCATTTCTTCGAATTCCTCATCAGACAATACGTGAGCATCGTCTCCATCCCCAACTAGCAGCAGTTGATCGCGATCAACCCCATTCTCGATGAGCTGCTCACAAACATAATGAATCCTTCCCCAACCGCCTCCCGAACGTTCCCGATCCAAATCAAGAATCGTCACAAAGGGGATTGAGAGACTGATGAGAAGTTTCCACATGTGATTGACATGCCGTCCGCCAAGGGGGACGATCGAAATCACATTGGGATCGGTTGGAATGTCTTTTGCCTCAAACAGCCGATTCAGGATGATTACTTCACTGTCACCCTCGCCAAGCACGACAGCACGAGCAAAGTACAACTCTGGAAACGCTTGAACAGCTTGGCGTATAAACTTCTCCGCGACCTGATCTCCAGTCGGGATTGGAAGTTCAGAGATGATCGTGCAATCTGTTGACGGGTCAAGAGCGAGATGCCGCACCTCTTCTGGTTCAATACGATTCATAACCGAAGGGGAATGCGAACTGAAAACCGCTTGTGCTCGGTACGATTCAACAAGATCACGAATCATCTTCAGAATTCGTCCCAAAAGATGCGGTGCTAAATGAGTTTCCGGTTCCTCAATCGCAAACAGGGTCAAAAGGGGTGGATTGAGCTTGTCTCGATCAAATGTCGCTTCTTCTTGGCCAGAGGTCACTGCGTCTTGTTCAATAACGAATGAGCTTTTCACGAGCGTAAAGTAGAGTAAAGATCGCAAACCATCACTCAATCGTTGAACTCCGTCGGACTGAGAACGATCCTCAGTCAACAACCTCGCTGAGAGAGTCGAGACAACGTCTTCCAAGCGTTGAGACTCCAGTTCGAGGCTCAGTCCCGTAAAACGTTTACGGTTATACAGTGATTTCCAAGCATTGTTGATCTGGGACTGAAGCTCTTGGATTGACTTTTCCTTTGCAATAGATTTCCCAAGCTCCTCCGTAGCGTTTTCAACCTGATCAGCGAGATCGTCGCTCCAAATTGCAGAATCCAGAAGTCGCTTCAGCATCGAGCGTGTTGCCACGCGCAGGTGTTTTGAGGGATCACGTGAAGCTGGGATATAGTGCACATGAATTTGTTGACGATCGACGGGCTTCATTGGGAAGCAGTCGTTCTCGCTGAACTCTTCTTCATCGTTAGTTGCCTTCGTTACCCAATACAGTGTTTGATCAATCTCGCCATCGGGAAGGTTGCCCTTTTGCCATTCCGCAATGAGGCGAATTCGACAGTGAGGAACACTGCCGGTGTCATCAACAAGCATTTGACGAAAGTTTTGTGGGATCGTCTGGAGCGATTCTTCATCGGTGTCGTCTTGTAGTTCTGGAAACTCAATCCGTGCCTCAATCCATAGTTTGATTCCGTCTTCATCAAAGTCCGACCTTGTCTTTCCTCGATCGATGTGAAAGTCGTCAACGCGTACTGTTCGATCGTCAGTTGCGATGCCAAACAGACGGGCGAAGCCCACCAGAACAGCAGATTTTCCAGCTCCATTCTCACCAATGAGCGCGTTGACCGGTTTCAGGTTGATCGTAGTTGGTGAGGGACCAAAACAGCGAAAATTAGAAAATGTAATCGTTGAAATATGCATAGTGTGCCCGGTTAGAATTTGAAAATGAAGCGTCCTCTTACTGGCTCGGTTGTTCTCCAGAGCAAACTCAGAGTTGTAGGTTATCCCTACCTGAGTGGATTTTGTAGTGAGTCTCGCTTGGCGCTAAATTGGAGGCAAAAACGTGGCAAGTGAAGTGATGCCCCTGGCATAGCTCTGGGAACTTGCTTCTCAGGCATTCGCAGCCCCGTGTGAACCGACTTCAGCCGGTTCACACGAGGCTTTCTTTACTTCAGGACCGGTCGTCGGTCCTGCATTCGTTTTCTGTAACTCGGAGGAACAAGCCTTGTCGCACATTGTTTCGATTCAGACAGAAGTCCGTGATCCCGTCGCCATTCGGTCGGCGTGTGATCGACTCAAATTGCCGGAGCCGGTCTTCGGCCAGGTAAAGCTGTTCAGCAGTTCGGCGACCGGCTGGGCTGTGCAGTTGCCGCAGTGGCGGTACCCGGTGGTGGCAGACGTCAACACCGGGACGCTCGCCTTCGACAACTTCAACGGACGCTGGGGTGAGCAGACGCAACTTGATCGGTTCCTGCAAAGATACGCGGTTGAGAAAGCCTCTTTGGAAGCGCGCAAGGCGGGGCATTCTGTGATCGAACAACCCTTGAAAGATGGTTCAATCAAATTGACCGTGAATGTGGGAG
>JABURQ010000080.1 GCA_014762625.1 Planctomycetaceae bacterium
CCCATCGCGAGGTCTCAGGAATAGCGATGCAAAAGATGCGCCTAAAAGTCAGGCGAGACGCCAGTGTGTGGAAAAGAGAGACACGGATAATACGGATACAAACGGAGACCCACGGATTGGCAAAGTCACATTCAGTGGTCGGGCATGCTCCCGAATGCATTCCTTCGAGAAGACTCGCATAGCGGCGCGAAGGGGCAAAGAGAGAAAAGAAAATCGGATGGCACTGGCGACTTGCTCGCCAGAGTTTGAATGATGTTGAATTGAATGGAACGCGGATGACGCCGATCGAGCGGATGAGAGCAGATTTGTAGGGTCCGCTTCGCGGACCATTCTGTTTGACGCCAAGTCAATGAGACGCTGAGAAACGCAAAGAGATAAAAGAACACGGATGAGACGGAAGCAAACAGAGACTCACGGAAGGAAGAGAAAGAAGACTCGCGCAGAGGCGCGGCGGCGCAGAGAAAAGGATCAACATTCGGCGCCCACTGTAGGCCGACGTGAAGGAAACGCTTCTTCTCGCGCCCTTGGCCTGACTCCGAGCTAATCGCTCGGCGGCCTGCGGTTACGCAAGTCGGCATGCGCGATGTTGAATGTTTCTCAGGGGCATTTATGAAACTAGCCATGAGTGCCAACCGGGTGGAGTGAGCACAAGAGTCCAGGCACCGTTCCAAAATCAGAAATCAAAAAACCCAAATTGAAAGACCGCGGATGACGCGGTTCGCTGATGGATGATTTCACCCTCCCCAGATCACGGGGATCGTCGAAACGAGCGATCGCGACTGACCGGGGACAGCGCTAGCACCTCCCTTTTGCGGCTGATTTCGTCGAAGACATATTCAGCCCAATCAGCCGCTAGCAGCGGTTTCGATCCGGGTTCTCGCCGACGGTCAACAGGTGGCTGACGATTTTGATATCCGCGGCGGCACTGATCGGAGCAAGAATAGGCTCGACGATGTTGTAACTACTGTAGGGGCGGGATCTGTCGAAATAAAATCGCATTTCCTGATTGACGACGTATTCATACCACTCGTTGGGATCATCCTCTTCTGCGGAAGACTCGATATTCGTTTGAGTGGCGATCCCGTCGGGTTCATTCCTGGCATCTACCACAAACTCTCGCTGCTGACTTTCCGTGAGACCATTCCACCAATCGAGGACAGCCGGGACATGCCGTTCTTCGAGGGCCACGAGAAGTGAATCGGGAACCGGAGTCTTCTCAGAATGTTCATTCGGCATCAGTCTCTCCGCTTGAACTGGTCAAAGAAAAACAGAGTCGTTCAGCCAATCCGGATCGTCTACCAGGTACAAAGACGGTGCCGGTTTTCTCGGCGTGAGAATCGATCACTTGAGAAAAACCAGTTCGGCATCCGTGGTGACCGGTTTTTTATCCAGGAACAGATTCTCGTCGGGTTCTAGAATGAAGCCAATATTGAAGACCGTTTTGTGGTAGACCCATTCTCGTCCAGTCGATGATTCGGCACCGAATCTTCCGTTGCACGTAAAACGCCCCCATTCTCCTATAGACAATCGAAACAGGTCATGCGATTTGCGTTTGGGTGCACCACAATGATGCCATGACCAGACAAACCTGGCCGCAACCGTTTCTTTTGTCACACGAACCCAAAGCGGTTCGATTCGGATGAGGGGCTTGGCGTCCGATTCTCTGGTGGACGGAACGCTTTGAAAGTTTTCGCTTTCGAGAAACCGGATATCATGAAACAGAAAACCTGGATGAGGAGCTGCAATCACAGGAAGTCGCATCGCGTCTGGAGTTGCGTTTCGAGCCGATGCACCGCTACCACCACGCGAAGCCTTGGTCCATTCTGTCTTGATTTTCTGGACGATGATCATTGGCAACTAATCTGGGAAATGAGTCGTTCACATAACATGACAACGCCAATCGAACCGCAATCAGCGTTTTACATCCTGCTTCCGAGAGCTGTTAGCGACCATGTCGTCCAGACGTTGAGACAATTGCTCGACAATCTCGGGATGCTGATCGGCGAGATTCGTGGTCTCTCCCAGGTCGGTTTCCAGGTTGTAGAGTTCTTCCACTTCTTCACGCTCCAGGTCGCGAGCGTATTTGGGGACGCTGTGCTTCGCTTTCAGGTACTTCCACTTGCCGACGCGTAGAGCGTTATTGGTATAGCGGAAGGACTCGCGGCCTTCGTCCGTCTGTCCCAGTAACAGTTTCGTCTGATCCTGACCGTCGATCACGCGGTTCTGGGGTACTTCAAAACCGGTCAGATCGGCGAAGGTCGGCATAAAATCGATTGTGGCAAAGATAGCGTCCGAGACGCGACCGGCGGGAACGTGTCCCGGCCAACGCACGATACAGGGGACACGATACCCGGCCTCGTAACAGGATCCCTTGCCGTTACGTAGCGGTCCCGCTTCTCCCCAGAAGATGGAGCCCTCGGGGTGTCCTTTTTTCCGGTTGGTGTAAGCCGGTTGATTCCACGGACCGTTATCCGACGTGTAGATGACTAGGGTGTTGTCGCGCAGTCCCAATTCGTCCAGTTTGTCCAGCAGACGCCCCGTTTCGAAATCGAATTCTTCCACGACGTCGCCGTACAGACCACCCGCAGAGGTGCCGCGAAATTTGGGAGAGGCGTCGATGATGGTGTGCATCATGGTATGAGCCAGATACAACACAAACGGCTCATCGGGATCGCGCTGGTGTTCGAGATAGTGGATGGCTTTGTCGGTGTAGAGTTTCAGCAGGCTTCCCATGTCGTCGGTTTCACCGGCGGCTTCATTCTGGTTGTGAAATTTGATGCGACCGCTGTCGTTGGCGCCGAGGGCGCCGAAGAAGATCTCGAATCCCTGGGCGAGCGGCATGCGGGGAACGATTGGTTTTCGATTGGAGACGTCCCATTTGCCGATACACGCCGTTTGATACCCGACTTCCCGAATGAGTTCCGCGAAAGTAATTTCGTCCGCCGGCATGCCCCATCCGCCGCTACGACTCGGATACCTCCCCGTCAACAACGCGGACCGGGAAGGTCCGCAGACCCGCTGGGCATAAAAACTGGTAAACCGGGTTCCTTCCGCGGCCAGTTGGTCCATTCTGGGTGTTTTGTTTTTGGTGTTGCCGTAACAGCCGAGGTCGGCGTACCCCTGGTCGTCGGTAAAGATAATCAGGATATTGGGCCGCGGGGGCTGTGAATTGTCGTCGGCAGTGGCGGCTTGCGGCGAGAAGCTGGAGACCAGAAAGATTGTCATCAGAACGATGAGGGAAGCATGAGTGAAGGGTTTCTGAGGGATCATGGTGAACTCCCGAGCGCGAAGTGGGTCTCTCTTTGGAATACACGGGGATCTCGGCGATGTCAAAACAATAATCTTCAGGCGAGCATTCGCGTGATGAGATGGACTGGCACGCCGTCGGAGGGAGTCGTATAGTCGAACAAGCGAATTTCAGTTTGAGAAGAAGAGTGCGATGCCAGAAACTAACTTCAATTTCGACGTTCTGCCGGAACGCCGGGGAACCGGCTCCATTAAGTGGGAACGCTTCCCGGAATATACGCCGTTCTGGGTCGCCGATATGGATTTTGCCTCGCCTGATTGCGTGGTCGAAGCGCTCCATCGTCGCGTCGATCATGGCGTATTCGGCTATGCAGCCGCCCACACCGGACTGATCGAATCCGTACTTGATTACCTCTCAACAATGCACGGAGTCGAGGCGGACGAGAAAGATCTCGTTCATCTCCCCGGCATGGTATTGGCGCTGTCGCTCGCCTGTCGCGCGTTGTGCGAACCCGGCGATCAGGTGATGATCAATTCGCCGGTGTACTATCCGTTCTTCAAAGTCCCCGCCGATGCGGAGGCGGAACTGATCGATGTCCCGTTCACACGCGACGAAACGACCTGGCGCTTCGACTGGGACGCGATGGAAGCCGCCGTGACTCCCAGGACGCGCATTCTGATCCTCTGCAATCCACAGAACCCACTGGGGCGGGCGTTCAGCGAAGAGGAAATCCAGCAGCTCGCCGACTTCTGCGAACGTCACGACCTGGTGTTACTCTCCGACGAGATTCACTGCGACCTGATTCTCGAAGACGACCAACCGCACTACTCGGCGTTAAAGCTGCCGGAATCGTTTCAGAAGCGACTGATCATCCTGATGGCTCCGAGTAAGACTTATAACATCGCGGGGCTCGGGTATTCCTTCGCCGTCATTCGGGATCCGGAACTTCGACGCAAATTCAATTCGGCTCGCGGTTGTACTGTTCCGGAAATCAACGCGCTGGCGATGTACGCCGCCGAAGCCGCGTATCGGGACGGAGAGCCGTGGCGTCGCGATCTGATCGAGTATCTGCGTGGGAATCGGGACCTGCTGGCGGAGTTTATTCGCAACGAGATTCCCGTTCTGAAAATTCACGAGCACGCGGCGACTTATCTCTACTGGATCGACTGCACCGAACTGGATGTTTCGAGTCCCGTCCAGTTTTTCGCGCAGGAAGCAGGCGTCTTTCTGACCGACGGGACGCCGTTCGGCAGCAGCCGCCACGTCCGTTTCAATTTTGGCTGTCCGCGCGAGCATATGCTTGAGGGGCTCCAGGCGATGAAAGCCGCCGTCGATCGGAAACTCGCTTCCATCTGATTCGTGAAGTGCCTCAGGCCAGAATGTCTTTGACGACGTGGGCTTCTTCCACGCCGGTGAGACGGGCGTCGAGCCCCTGAAACTTTACCGACAATCGTTTGTGATCGATGCCGAGTTGATGCAGCATGGTTGCGTGCAGGTCCCGAATGTGAACGGGGTTCTCGACCGCCGCGTAACCGAGATCGTCGGTGTTGCCGTGGCTGGTCCCTCCTTTGATGCCGCCCCCCGCCATCCACATGCTGAAGCCTTTGATGTGGTGGTCGCGTCCGGGATCTTTCCCTTTCCCCTGGAACATGGGGGTTCTGCCGAATTCTCCTCCCCAGATAACGAGCGTCTCGTCGAACATGCCCCGTTCTTTCAGGTCCCGGATGAGAGCCGCCGCCGGACCATCGCACAGTCCGCAACAGATCTCCATGTAGCGTTTGAGATCGCCGTGATGATCCCAGCCCCGATGGTACAGATGGATGAAACGGGTTCCCCGTTCCGCCAGTCGGCGAGCCAGTAGACAGTTCGCCGCGAACGTCCCGTCGCTCCCTTCGGTGCCGTAGCTCTCCAGCACATGCTGCGGTTCGTTCGAGAAATCCATCAGTTCGGGAATGCTCTGCTGCATGCGGAAGGCGAGTTCCATTTGAGCGATTCGCGATTCGATTTCCGGATTCTTCACCTGCTGATAGCGCAGGTCATTCAGCTTGGCGACCGCTTCGACCAGTTTTCGCTGTTGTTCGTTCGAGACTCCGGCGGGGTTGCGGACGTAATGGACTGGGTCTCCTTTGGAATAGAACTCCGTCCCCTGAAACCGGCTCGGCAGGAAACCAGCTCCCCATTGCCGCGAGGCGATCGGTTGCGGATTTCGGCCTCCGACGCTGGTCAAAACCACGAAGCCGGGGAGATCGCGGCTCTCGACGCCGAGGCCGTAAGTGACCCACGCTCCCATACTCGGACGTCCGGAAATCGATGTCCCGGTATTCATGACGGTATGAGCGGGGTCGTGATTGATCTGGTCGGTGTGCATCGAGCGAATGATGGCGATGTCGTCGGCGATTTCCGCGGTGTGAGGGAGAATATCGGCAATCAACTGTCCCGAATCGCCGTGCTGTCGAAACGGATACTGAGGCCCCAGGCACTTCAACTCCTTCCCCTGGAGTTGGGCGATCGGTTGCCCTTTGGTGAAGGACTCGGGCATCGGCTGCCCGTCCATCTCTTGCAGTTTCGGCTTGAAGTCGAAGGTCTCCAGATGAGACGGTCCCCCCGCCATACAGAGAAAAATCACCCGTTTCGCTTTCGGTGCGAAATGTGGCAGTCCCGGCAATCCACCCAGCGCGGAGGCATCCGGTCCGGCCCACAAGCTTTCGTCCAGCATCGTGGCGGCGGCAGTCGCACCGAGACCGACTCCCGCTTGCGAGAGGAACGTGCGACGCGTCAACTGTTGTCGAGCTTCTTCAAAAGGATGCATGAATATTCTTCTCAGCTTCAATTGCGGGTAATGGTTTCGTTCAAATTCAGAATGGCACGACAGACGGCCGACCAGGAGGCCAGTTCGACCGGATCGAGATGTTCGGGAGTTTCCGCTCGACCGACAGATTGCAGCTTTTTCGCTTCAGCGGGATCTTTCGCGTAAGCGGCTTTTGAGTTCTGTCGGTAATCGGCCATCACTTTCGATTCCATTTCCGTCGGACGGCGCGAAAGAACTCTTCGCCAGATCCATTCAATCCGGGCTCGGTCATTCTTGACATCTTCTTCCATCGCATGGGCAGCCAGGACGCGTGCCGCTTCGATCAGCGACGGATCGTTCAACAACGTGAGTGCGGCGGTCGGTGTGTTGCTGATGGGACGGCGAGCCGTACATTCTTCTCGCGTCGGCGCGTCGAACGCCCGCAACATCGGATGCAAAAACTGACGTTGCCAATGGACGTAAACTCCCCGACGGTACTGGTTCTCATCTTTATCGGAGAGATAGGTTCGTTTGGGGAAGTTGAGATGCGCGTAATATCCGATCGGCTGATAAGGTCGCGCGCTTTTCCCCCCGATCTCATCGACGAGTAACCCACTCACCGAGAGGGCGTTATCGCGGATCATTTCCGCCGGGAGCCGGAAGCGATTCTGACGGGCGAAGAGCCGATTTTCGGGATCGTATTTGAGTAAACCGGGAGTGACGACGACCGAAGTCTGCCGATAAGTTCGCGACATCACGATCAACTTGACCATCTGCTTGATATCCCAGCCCGATTCGCGAAACTCCACCGCCAGCCAGTCGAGCAATTCCGGATGTGTGGGCCAGGCTCCCTGCGAACCGAAATCGTCCAGAGAACGACTGATCCCTTCTCCCAGAAAGAGATACCACAGCCGGTTCACGAAGACGCGCGCCGTCTGGGGGTGATCGTCGCGCACCAGCCACTTCGCCAGATCGAGTCGTGTGACGCGGCCTTTCTTCTCAACCTGCGGCAGGAAGTGAGGGACCGAGGGTTCCATCACGGGACCGCTTTCATCGAGCCAGTCGCCGCGGGGGAGCAGACGGATGGTCCGCGGCTCGATCGAGACGGTCACCATCTGCCGGCGAACGCGGTTGTTGATCTCTTTTTGTTCGGACTTCAGAACGGCGATTTCGGATTTGAGTTCGGCGGCGACTTCCGCATTGCCTTCATTCGCGGCGAGTTTCTGTTCCAGTTCAGCTAATTCAGCCTCGACCGCGTCGAGTCGTTCCCGGTCGATGGGGGAGAGGGCTTCGATCTCCGGTTCGCGTTTGGTGGGGAGGGTGTTTCCTCCTTTGAACGAATCGTTATCGTTGATGTCGGCCATGATCGCCTGTAACGAATAGAAGTCTTCCTGCGTGTAGGGATCGTACTTGTGATCGTGACATTCGGAGCAACCCATCGTCCCCGCCAACCAGACTTCCGAGAAATTCCGCACACGGTCGGACGCGTATTTCGCCAGATACTCCTTCTGCTGCACGCCGCCTTCGTGAGACGTTTGCAGCAATCGATTGTAACCGCTGGCGATCTTCTGCTCGGTGGTGGCGTTGGGGAGCAGATCTCCCGCCAGTTGTTCGATGGTGAATTGATCGAACGGTTTGTTGTCATTGAAAGCCTTGATGACGTAATCGCGATACAGCGTCGCGCTGTGCTCCTGGTCGCCGTGATAACCGACGGTATCGGCGTAACGAACCAGATCGAGCCAGTACATCGCCATCCGCTCACCGAAATGCGGCGACTCCAGCAAGCGGTCGACCACCTTCTCGTACGCTTTCGGTGATTTGTCCGCCAGAAACGCATCGACTTCTGCCGGTGTCGGAGGCAATCCGATCATGTCGAAGTACAATCGTCGCAGGAGTGTGATTCGGTCGGCATCGGCGGACGGTGTCAGTTTCTGCTCTTTGATTTGAGCAAGAATAAACCGATCGATCGAATTCAAACTCCAGTTGTCATTGGGGACCGTAGGAACGTCCGGGCGGATCGGAGTCACATAAGCCCAGTGATCCTGATACTCGGCCCCTTCCCCGATCCATTGAATCAGTAACTGTTTTTCGTTTTCGGTCAGATGCTTCCCCGATTCCTCGGGAGGCATGACGGTGAACTCATCGTCGGAAAGAATCCGCTTGACCAGTTCGCTCTCCTGCGGTTTGCCGGGAATGATGGCCGCCGTTTCGTCGCGGGCGGCAACCGCTCCTTCGCGCAGGTCGAGTCGCAGATCGGCTTTTCGTTCTTCCTTGTCGGGGCCGTGACAGAAGAAGCATTTATCCGACAAAATCGGACGAATGTCGCGATTGAATGAGATCTCATCCTCAGCCCGTAATGCGCCGCTGGCGAGGATCAGAATCAGAAACGTCGTAACGCGTAAGTTCATCATGGTGTAATATTTGGATGAATATTTCAGATTTAGTGAGAATTCTTCCACAATCTTTATTTTAACACGTTTCGAGTGTCTTGTGAGGGCGTTCTCGCGAAACTCGCGAATTCACCAAGCGGGATTTGTGCTTCGCCTCGCATCAGTGTACTCTGATGAGAGGAAGTGCTCTCGGATAGTCCGATTTTGTGGACAGGTAACGGAATGAGTTTGATCATTCGATCTCTGCTGATCATTGCGTTCGTCGTCTCAAACGCTCGCGGGGCCGATTATCTCACAGAGATCAAACCTCTGCTCGAACACAAATGCTACGCGTGTCACGGAGCGTTAAAACAGCAGGGGAGTTTGCGCGTCGATACGGCTAACTCGCTGCTCCAAGGAGGCGATTCCGGTTCGCTGATCGAACCCGGCAAACCGGAGGAGAGCTTGCTGATCGACGTGCTGACCGGTGACGCCGGATTTCGGATGCCTCCCGCAAATGAGGGGGCTCCTCTTTCGCCGGAAGAGATTGACCTGATTCGCGACTGGATCGAGGCGGGAGCCCCACCGCCGGAAAAGGAGTCGCCCCAAACCGATCCGCGATCCTGGTGGTCGTATCAACCGATCGAACGTCCGCCTCTCCCCACCGTCCAAGACCGAGACTGGTGTCGCAACGAAATCGATCACTTCATCGCCGCCGCCCGCGAACAGAGAAACCTACCCGTCGTCCCGGAAGCGGAGAAAGCGATCTGGTTGCGGCGTGTGTTTCTCGACTTGATCGGCCTGCCTCCCTCGCGGGACGAACTGCACCGGTTCCTCGCCGATCGATCTCCCGACTCGTACGAACGAGTGGTGGATGATTTACTGTCGCGTCCTCAGTACGGCGAGCGTTGGGGTCGGCATTGGATGGATGTCTGGCGTTACAGTGACTGGTACGGCAGTCGAGGGATTAACGAAATTCGTTACTCTCAGCGACATATCTGGCGCTGGCGGGACTGGATCGTCCGGTCCCTGAACGAGGACAAGGGCTACGATCGAATGGTCCACGAGATGCTGGCGGCGGATGAAATTTGCGCCGGGGATCCGAAGACTCTTCCCGCCACGGGATATCTCGGTCGTAACTGGTATCTGTTCGACCGTAATGTCTGGATGTTCGAAACCGTCGAGCGGACGGGCGAAGCGTTTCTGGGGCTGACGCTCCGTTGTTGCCGGTGTCACGATCACAAATTCGATCCAATCACCCAGCAGGAATATTACGAATTCCGGGCATTTTTCGAGCCGCACAATGTCCGCACCGATCCCGTTTCCGCCCTGACCGGGACGCAAAAAGACGCCAAAGCCGGACAGGTCCTCAACGACGGTATCGCACTCGTGTACGACAAGGAACTCGACGTTCCCACCTATCGATTCCAGCGTGGAGACAGTCGCTATCCCGACGAATCCGAACCGCTATCCCCTGGCGTTCCTGCGGCGCTGGGAGGCGAGATTAACATTCAACCAGTCGATCTTCCCGCGGCCACCTGGTATCCCCTGCTCAGGGAAGGGGTGCGAGAGACGCTAGTCGAAAAAGCCGCCGCCACCGTTGCCGCTGCGGAGCAGAGGTTGAAGTCCGCAGAAGAGAAACTGGAGACCGTTTCAAACAAGCTGGAAGCAGCGCGTCGACGGGACGAACAAACAAACTCCACGGATTCCACGGTCCTCCTCGAAGACGATTTTTCCCAACAGCGTTCCGACTTGTGGGAAACTCTCAACGGTCAATGGGAATGGCGGGACGGAAAGCTGGTCCAGTCCCAGGTGACCAGTTTCGCCACGCTCGTTTCCAAACAGATGCTGCCGCTCGATATGGATATCCATCTCAAATACCGTCCGCTCACGCCGGGCACCTATCGATCCATCGGGTTCAGTTTCGATTATCAGGACAAAGGCAATTCGCAGGACATCTACACCAGCACCGGCGACGAGCGTCAAAGCGTGCAGGCTTTTCACCGGGTCAAAGGGCGACAGACCTATCCGCAAGCCGGCATCAAAATGGTTCCTCTGAAGGTGGGTGAAGAAGCGGTTCTCGACGTTTCCGTGACCGGCTCGAAACTGACCATCGATCTCAACGGAGAACGGCGACTCGACTACACAATGCCGGTGGCGCGTCGCGAAGGAAAATTCGCGCTCTGGGTTCATCAGGGGGCGGCGGAATTCCTGGAACTGTCGATTCACAAACGGGAAGAATCCATTGAATCCCTGGCTTCTCTACAGCAGCAGGCCCGTCAGCAGGTCGAGATCGCCCGCGCGGAAGTGGAGTGGACACAAGCCGCACAGAACTCCGTCGAATCACGCCTGGCCGCCGAACTCGACCGCTATCTGGAGAGCGAGCAAGCACCAGGGAACCAGCTTGCGAAGGAGGCTTTGACTGCCGAATTGAATGCCGGCGTGCTCAAAGCCAAACTCGAATACTTGCAGGCAGGAGAGTCGGACGAAGCACGCCAAAAAGCCGCCAAAGCATTGGCCGAGGCGGAACAGAAACTCTCCGCCGGCGAAGGGACTTACTCTCCACTGGGAGACCAGTATCCCCAGACGAGTACCGGACGACGTTCGGCTCTCGCCGACTGGCTCACCGATCGAGACAATCCGAGAACGGCCCGCGTCGCCGTCAATCATCTCTGGGGACGTCATTTCGGACGACCGCTCGTCGAGACGCCCGAGAACTTCGGTTTGAACGGCAGGCAGCCTTCTCATCCGGAGTTACTCGACTGGCTGGCGGCGGAATTGATGGAGAACAACTGGCGGATGAAGGATCTGCATCGGCAGATTGTGTTGTCGAGTACCTACCGGTTGTCGAGTCGTCCCTTTCCCGTCGAATCTTCCGCGGCCAGACAAGTGGAGTCCGATGCCGAAAATCGATTCTTCTGGCGGATGAACTCCCGACGGATGGAAGCCGAGCTGGTTCGCGATTCGATCCTCGCCCTTTCGGGACGACTGGACCTCCAGCAGGGAGGCCCCGAAATCCCGGAAACCGAAGGGGAAACCAATCTGCGGCGAAGTTTGTATTTCCGGAATACGCCGAACGAAAAAATGTTGATGCTCGAAGTGTTCGACGTCGCCGATCCGAACGGCTGTTATCGCCGCAAGGAAAGTGTCGTCCCGCATCAGTCGTTAGCTCTCATGAATAGCGGTCTCGCCATCGACTCGGCCCGCGCGCTGGCTCAACAGCTTGGCGACGCGGCTAATTTTGTGACCGCCGCGTACGAAACCATTCTCGGTCGCGCTCCGACCGTCCGGGAAATGGACCGCTGCCGAACGTTTCTCGACGAGCACGAACAACTGGTGAATGCCCAATCTCCCGAGCAGTTTTCCGCGGGCGGAACCGCCCAACAAGCTCCCAGCGACGATCCGAAACTCCGCGCCCGGGAAAACCTCGTCCACGTTTTGTTCCTGCATAACGATTTCGTCACCATCAGATAGACTCCTCCTTCGGGAAGGCCTGACATGAATCATTCCCAACCACACTCGGCGGCTTCGACCGGCGGAACTCATCGACGCGAGTTTCTGGCGGATCTCGGCATGGGCTTTACCGGGCTCGTACTCGGGACGATGTTGAACGATCAAAGCCGCGCCGCCGGGAAAACCCCCGCTCCCGCGGGACAACCGCATTTTCCCGCGAAAGCGAAAAGCGTGATCTGGTTTTTCATGAACGGCGGGACCAGCCACCTGGAATCGTTCGATCCCAAACCGGCCCTCAACAAACACGCTGGCAAGACCATCGAAGAATCGCCTTACGAATCCACGGTTCTCGATTCCCCCTTCTATCGAAAAAACGTCCGCGACTTCGGCGGCAAGCCGCGTGCTCTCATGGCACAGATCTATCCCTTACAGATCGGTTACCAGAAGCGCGGCGAAAGCGGCCTCGAAATCAGCGACTGGTGGCCTCACGTAGGAAGCTGTGCCGACGATCTGGCCCTCGTCCGTTCGATGTGGACGACCGACAACGACCACGCCGCCCAGCTTCAATTTCATACCGGTCGCCATATCTTCGACGGATTCTATCCCTCCATCGGCTCGTGGGTTCATTATGGATTGGGAACTCTCAATGAAAACCTGCCGCAGTTTGTCGTGATGGGTCCGCCGCCGGGAGACTGTTGCGGCGGAGTCGGAGCGCACGACGGAAGCTACCTGGGGCCCGAACATTCCGGCGTCAAAATGTCGATCGATCCGAAAAATCCACTCCCCTTCGGCACACCGGGGCAAAGTGTGACGCTCTCCGAACGTCGCCACCAGCTCGACCTGCTCTCCGATCTGAATCAACTTTCGTCGGTCGAATATCCCGAAGATCCCCAGATGCAGGCCCGCATCAAAGCCAACGAACTCGCCTTCCGGATGCAGATGTCGGTTCCCGATGTGGTCAATCTGAATCAGGAAACCGCAGCGACCCAGCAACTGTACGGCCTCGATCGGAAAGAGACACAGAACATGGGGCGACAAGCTCTCGCCGCCCGACGCCTCGTCGAACAGGGCGTCCGCTTCGTTCAGATTTACGACGGCGGTGGTGGAGGGGGCGGCTGGGACGCGCATGCCAAACTGAAAGAGAATCACTCCCGCAATTGCCAACGCGTCGATCGACCGATTGCCGGTCTGATCAAGGATTTGAAGCAGCGCGGTTTACTCGACGAGACGTTGATCGTCTGGGCGACGGAGTTCGGACGCACGCCGGGAGCCGAACGCTCCGACGGCCGCGATCATCACCCGTACGGGTTTTCGGTCTGGATGGCGGGAGGCGGTTTGAAAGGAGGCATCGCGCACGGTGCGACCGACGAGATCGGCTTCCACGCGGTCGAAGACCGGCATTACGTCACCGATATTCACGCCACGATTCTGCATCAACTGGGACTCGATCCCCGCGAGTTGGAAGTCCCCGGCCAGAAGCGACTGGAGATCGACTACGGCCACCCGATCCATGACATTATGGCGTGAGTGCTGTTTGGGGGCTTTTTCCCGCCTCCGTTTCAATCCCGTCTGCTCCCCATTAGAATCTGACTTCACCATCCGCAGATTCCAGACACGCACGGGCAGACACCATGAGCAAAATTCGTTTCGGCATCCTCAGTACCGCCAAGATCGGCACCGCAAAAGTGATCCCCGCCATGCAGCAGGGAGAATTCACCGAGGTGACCGCCATTTCGTCGCGGAACTTGGAAAAGGCCCAGGCCGCCGCTTCCGAACTGGGGATCCAAAACGCTTTCGGCAGTTACGAGGAACTACTCGCCGACCCGGAGATCGATGCGGTCTACAATCCCCTGCCGAACGATATGCACGTCGAATGGTCGATCAAAGCGCTCGAAGCGGGGAAACATGTGCTGTGTGAAAAGCCGATCGGCCTCTCTGCGGCGGAAGGTCAGAAACTGGTCGCTGCGGCGGCTCAACATCCCGAGCTCAAAGTGATGGAGGCGTTTATGTACCGCCACCATCCCCAGTGGCAAAAGACGAAGGAACTCGTCGATTCCGAAGCGATCGGTCCGCTGCGAACGATTCAGTCTCACTTCGCCTACTTCAACAGAAACGCGGACGACATCCGCAACAAAGTCGAAGCGGGAGGCGGCGCGCTGATGGATATCGGCTGCTATAACATTTCGCTCTCGCGGTTTCTGTTCGGCGCAGAGCCGCAACGCGTCTTCGGGCGTGTCGAACGGGATCCCGATTTCGGCACCGATAAAATGACCTCCGGGATGCTCGAATTCTCCGGCGGCACCTCGACCTTTACCTGCTCGACGCAAATGTTTTTAAGCCAGCGGGTGATCGTTTTCGGCACTGAGGGACGCATCGAAATCGAAATTCCTTTTAATGCTCCCCCCGACCGACCGACGAAAATGTGGCTTACGAACGCGGACGGCACCGAAGAAATTATCTTCGATATCTGCGATCAATACACGATTCAGGGGGACCTGTTCGCCCAGGCGATTCTGAATGACACCGACGTTCCGACGCCGCTCATCGACGCCGTCCAGAATATGAAGGTGATTGAAGCGATCTTCGCGAGCGGCGAAAGTCAGCAGTGGGAATCGCTCGGCTGAGATTATTCCGCGGGTGCATAGACCGAGATTTCCCCCTCGTCCGAGACGCGATAGATCGTCTTCTTGTGGGGATCGGCGACCAGTAATCCCTGTTCGGCCAGAGAGAGTCCTACCGGGTTCTTGAACGGTTCTCCTTTCGCGAATTCGACCGGTTTCTCTCCTTCGACAATCTTCCAGACCGTCTTCGCGTAACCGTCCACAACGAACGCGGTTTTGTCGTCTTTGAGAACGATATCGTGTCCGAACTGAAACGGCATCCCCTCCACGACGGTCTCGACTTTTCCGTCGGCGGGGTTCAGTTTCAAGACGTGATTCGGGCCGTGCGAAACGATCCACAGCTTCCCGGTCGAATCGATCGTCATGCCGCGCGGAGCCGGCAGAACGGCCACTTCCTCCGGCTTGCCTCCGGCGGAGGGGACTTTCCAGATGCGATGAAGTTCGAGATCGGCGACGTAGATATCTCCCGACTTGGCGACCGCCATCGCCATCGGAATTCCGATACCGCCGTCGGTCAGTGGGACCGGTTTTCCCTGATCGTCGAAGCGGTAGATTTCGCGCGTCGAGGAATCCCCCGCCAGTAATTGCCCCTTCTCGTCCAACGCTAGACAGCGAATCGCATTGAGTGGTGTGCGGAATTTTTTCGACCCCTGAAAGTAGATCTCTGGTTTACCTGCCGTGATTTTCCAGACGCCGGGCAGATTCCGGTCTGCGACGTACGCCGTCTTTTCATCGACTTCCAGGACATCGAGCGGGTACTGCATCTCCTGGCCGAAGAGTGTCGTCGCAAACAAGACAATCAGTAGACCGAATACAGGTAACGAGCGTTTCATGGTGATCTCAATCCATCTTCTGTCGAAGGTTAGGGTCGCGAGTTCCAGTCCCGAATTTCCGTCCGGAAGGCGGGGCGGGTTTGATGACGGGTCTGATACTCGCGCAGATATTGTTGATGACGGGGAGTGTCCGGAAACGATTGCTCCGGCTCGTAAGGATACGCGTTCATGGCTCGAAACGGCAACGGTTCGACCTGTTGCCCCTGAACCGTGTTCAAGTCCGCATCCTTATCCCACCCGATGTTATATAGAATGAAGTCCCGGACCCACCCCTCAGGAAGCGGTTTCTCGGGAACGGCAAAGCGGACCGTCATTTCATCGCCCGCTCCCATCACCACCTGGAGGTCGTCTCCCTCCCGGATTAATTCGCTCACGTCGCCGTAGCGGGTGAAGTTCCCTCCCATCGGCGGCCAGAGCGGATCGGTGTTGACATCCTGGTAATCGAAGAATTCCGGTTGATTGTGAGGTTGGGTGATGCGTTTGGAGAAGCCGCGATCGTGGAGATTGGCACCGAGGAGTTCCAGTTCGGTCGCCTCCAATTCTCCGGGTTCCTCGTCCACGGTGAAAAAGAGGTGGTCCCAGCGGATTTCCATATTGGTCACGATACGAACGCGATAATCGTCTGTCAAAAACTGGTCGGTCAGATCGACCACGATGGTTTTGGTTTTTCCTCCGGGAAAACCGATGTACGGCGAGACGGTTTGCCAGTCGCCGTTTTGGTCCGGAACCTGGAGCATGGGCGGTTGCGGTCGCGGCATCTCCGGATTCTGGGAAATGGCGATGTTCAGCGAGGTATCGGTGGGAAAGACCCAGCCGGTCAGAAACAGTTTGAGCTCGGACGGCGGCGTCTCGTACTCACCCACGCTGAATTCGAGCCAATGGGTCTCGGTGAGTCCCTGCGTATACGACTCGTCCCAGGTTTTGGAATAAATCCCGTCCGCGGCGCGAACCTGGTCGAGAATGTTTCTCCCTTGTTGATCGCGAACTTCATCAGGTATGAGAGGTTTTCGAGCCGTATGCACCTCGAACTCGGCGATCTCCGCCGGCCCAACCTTTTCGTTGGTAAAGACATCGATCTCCTCCGGATGATCGACGACCATCAGTTTCACCGCGTCGTAATAAGCGGCTTCCCAGAGTTCTTCGGTCATCTGTAAGACGTACTCGCCGTCTTTGGGCTGAAGCTGGTCTTGTGAGATTTTGAGATATTCCCACTCGCGTGCGGGAGCGAGAATTCCTTGTGCGAACTGAAGACCGATCGGCGAGGCCCACAAACAGTCGGTCGCGAAGACAAACTTCTCGCCGTCCCAGGTGTAGAGATACGGGCAGGAACCCTTCAGTTGCTGCTGTTCGAAAATGATGTCGTCCGCTTTGGGATGGAGGACGTTGTGCGGGATGCCGTTGGTCCAGAGGATGCGAAGGACGTCGGCTTCGGTCAATTGTCCCAGTCCGAAGTGTGTCACGGGACCGGAGACCGTCCGACATTGATAGAGACCACCCGCTTTCAGTTCCAGCAGATTTCCGATGCCGTGCATGTTGCAGCGTTCGCGCGGCGTCTGGGCGATTTCTTCTGCCCGCAGCCGAACGTCGATCCAGTGATTCTGATTTCCTCCCTCATTCGTGACCAGTTGCACCTTACCCGCCGACAGCACGATCAGATCCTGGTCCCCGTCCCAGTCGGCATCGACGACGGTGACCTGCTCCGCTCCGCTCAGATCCCGCAGGAAGCCGGGTTCGGCGTTGAGGTTGCCGGTCACATCCCCCGTGTAAAGGGTGAGTCCGGATTCTCCCGCGGTCAGCGCATCGATCAGGCCGTCGTTGTTGTAGTCCCAGGTCAACAGTTCGTCGGCGGACTGAGCGGAAATCGACTGGATATCGCCGGCCTTCCAGCCTCCCTCGACGAGTGTTTTGCCGAGAATCCGAGTCAGTCCCTGTTCACCCAACGTCAACAGATCCCAGGAGGCGTCCCGGTTGAGATCGACGACCTGGACGTCGTTCAACTTCCCGAGAGACAGGTTCTGGGGACGCGAGACGTAACGTCCGTGAAGATTGTTTTCCAGCAGAAACAGACCGGGCTCCGCTTCCGCCGTCACGACAAAATCGTTCAACATATTGCGATCGATGTCCGCTGAGGTGATTTGCTGTAGATTGAGCTCTGCATCGGGAAGATGAGAGAAGGACGTGAAATCGGCGAACGTCCAGTTGCCGTTATTCGACCAGAGAGAAACTCCGTTGCCGGAAACCACCGTGAAATCGAGGTCGCCGTCGTGATCGAGATCGGCCACCTGGGCATCGCTCACCTGTTTCAAGTTCTGGAGTTCTTCCGACATTTCGACCAGCGAGAGTTGAGGCGTTTGCTCTGACTGCTGAAAATCGTTCCGCACGAGTAATAGTCCGTCGTCACCCCAGACGATCAGATCGAGATCCGTATCGAATAATCCCGCGTCCACATTCTTGAGGGCTTCGTCGCGGGTCGATTGATAATCGCGGTCGAGATCGGCGGCGATCATGCCCCGCGCGGCGAACGGTAATTCGAGTTCGAACAGCGGTTCCCCCGGCTTGGGCAACGCATACACAATCAGCTTCGTACCCGTCGCCACAATCATCTCGGGCGTGCCGTCGAGCGTCAAATCCGCGGTCCCAACCGCAGTGACGTCGGCGTCGATCGTTTCGAGGTCCAGAGCCTGCGCGTCAAAGGTTACCGAGATGGAACTCGGGGACGGAGATAACCCCTTCCTCGCCGACTCGTAAAATTCCAGGGAATAATCCAGCGCCACAAACTCCAGCGGATGCGGGTTCAGACGATTCAAATCATTGGTGTAGGCAATTTCCGCCAGCAATAGATTTCCGGTAAAACCGAGTTGAGTCTGGGCGGTCTTCCAATCGCCTGCCTGGACCGCTTCCGCCGCCTTGTCGAACAGCTTCGGCAGCGTCTCCCGAACGCGGGCGGAGAGCGGCACAAATAGCTCGCGCGAGTTGTCGAGCACTTCGAGAAACTTCTCATCCTGAGTCTCCGCCAGAAAACGGAGGTAATTTATGACGATGGGAATGTTCTCGGGCGAGCGTTCGAACGCGGAGACAATCGCCGCTCGTCGTTCCGAAACGTCATACTCGTCCGGACGCTGTTGCATGATCTGATACGCCTGAAACGGCAGGAACGGTTCCGAGGGAGCGAGTTCCGCCGCCGCCAGGTAGTCACTGATGGCACTCTCCCGTTCGTCGATCAGGTCGTGCCGACGTGCCTCGATGATGATTCTATCCGGGTTGTCCAGATCGAGTTCTTTCCAGACAGCCAGTATCTCCGACAGTTGAGTGTTGACCTGTTGATACGCGTCCGGTTCCTGAGCCTTGTTGAGGGAAGTCAGTTTCAACAGCAAGGTGACGGCGAGATTCTGATACCCCAGAGTCTGCTCGGGCATCTCCTCGATGAGCTTCTGGAATCCCTCAGCCGCTGCGTCCAATTCGTTGTTTTCGAGTTGGGCGAGCGATTCATTTTTCAGCGAGACGGCGGCGATGAAATCGGTGGCGGGAGAATCTTCGGGAGCGGGCTGCCGATCGGGGAGCCAAAAGAAAAACACCCCCCCGATCAGAATGACCGCGGCGATGAATACGAGCAATTTCTTGATGGGAGATGTCGATGGATCGGGCATGGGAACTCAAACCGCATTCGGATTCTTCAATCAATGTGTGGACGTTAATTATGGTCAGCAAAGCGGATGGATGAAACCGTTTTCCCAGATTCCCCGCCCCGAGTCTTCCCTGGATTCAGTCTCTGTGGTGGATTTTTCTGTTAATTTCGGTCGGAATTGGTTCTGATGGTGTTTAGGGAAAAGGACAGCTTGTTCTTTATTCTCGAAATCATCCTGCCTATTTACCCACCAGAGGAGGGTCAACCCCATGCAGAATTCACAACACTGCTCCGACTGCGGAGACGGAGTCTCACGCCGTCAGTTCGTCCAGACGCTTGGTACCGCCGCGATTGCCGGTGGGGCAATGCTCAACGGCGGGCAATTGCTAGCCGCCGGCGATCCGAAAAAAGCGATTGCCGAAACCACCGTCACGGAACTCTATTCCACCCTGACCGACAAACAGAAACAAACGATCTGCTTCCCGTTCGATCACGAATTGAGAACGCGGATCAATGCCAACTGGAAGATCACCGAACCGACCATCGGCGGATCCTATTACACCAAAGAACAACAGGCTCTCATCAAAAAAATCGTCCAGAACGTTTCCAGTGAAGACGGCTTCGCCCGCTTCATGAAACAGATGGATGAAGACTCCGGCGGCTGGGATCTGAATCACATCGCGATCTTCGGAGAACCGGGAACCGGAAAGTTCGAATGGGAACTGACGGGGCGTCACGTGACGTTGCGTGCGGACGGCGATTCCGTGGAAGGGGCTGCGTTCGGCGGACCTCTGGTTTACGGACACGGCGAAAGCGATCCCGCTCAGAACGTGTTCCACTATCAGACCAAAGCCGCCAACCAAGTCTTCGAAGCACTCGATACCGATCAGCGCAAAGCGGCTCTGCTGGCGAAAGCCCCCAAAGAAAACGCGGTTCTGCTGCAAGGGGATAAGCCGGGCTTCAGCGGCATTTCCGTCGGTGACATGTCCGCCGATCAGGTTGAGCTGGTGGAATCGGTAATCAAGATCATTCTGGCACCGTACCGCGAAGCCGACGTCAAGGAAGCCCTCGCTTATATCAAGAAGGGTGGCGGCCTCGAAAAACTCAACATGGCGTTCTATCAGCAGGGAGACCTCAAGAACGACAAGGTGTGGGACATCTGGCGGATCGAAGGTCCGACCTTCGTCACGCACTTCCGCGGCGCTCCCCACGTTCACGCCTACATCAACATCGGCGTGAAGAGCTGATCGTTGAATTATCGATCAAGAGCGACCGTCTAGCAGCGTGTTGAGAAACGGATTTGTTCGCGAGAATGAGAGTTTTGAGATGAGCACAAGGAAGAAATTCGCAGGTGAATCTCATGATTCATCGAGAATTTGTGACGATGTGAATCAGCTCAAAAATCCATTCGCAGCAAAATCGAGTTTTTCAGCGGGCTGCTAGGGGCGGTCGCTCTTTTTTTATTCCGACAGATATTCCAGCCGACGCTTCACTTCCCCATTTTGAGCCGTGACGTCTTTCGGCGCGATCTCGAATTCGTACCCGAGCGTATCCTGCAGATAGACCACGTTATTCAAGACTTTCAGATTGATCACCGGATCGTCGGTCTCCTTCAGAATCTTCATCAGATGCGGTTGCGGGTCCTCCTTCTCGAGGATCGCCAGAAAAATAGCCGCCTGCATCCGGGCCAGCTCATCGGAATTCTCCAACTGTTCCCTGGCGACTTCTTCTAACGAGCCGGCTTCTTTTCCCAAGCAGCAACAGGCAACCAGAGACCAGTAAATCATCCCCGGCTCCGGAGCCTTCAGACCTTTCGCCAGTTCCGATTTAGCATCCTCGAACGGTAGTAACGCCAGATCGTCATACTTGATCAGTTCCACGAAGAACGGCTTGGCGGCATCCATGGCGTCGAGAAAACTACCGGTCGGCTGTTGCTTCATCAGCTTGATCATAATCGGCTCGGGCAACAACGAAAGATCGGGATAGGAACGGAATTTCTGCTGTTGCAATTCCCGGAGTTGTTGGAGCTGCTCGGCGTACTGCGGATCGCCGACCAGATTCTTCGTTTCGTACGGATCGTTCGCCAGATCGTATAACGCTTCCGGAGCTTTCGGCTCGAAGAACGCCGCCTGAACAGGATTGAGTTTTCCGGCGTGATACAGCTCCCGCAATTCCTGATAGGCGAGCATCTTATAGCGATAATTATTCTGTAATCCGTCGGGTAGATAGCTCTGATAATTGCGATGATATTTCAGGTTCCCTTTGCGGACGGTTCTGATTGTCTCGTACTTCTCATCGAAGCGATCCGCGTAGCCGTAAGCTTCATCGCGGCTGTTGACTTCGTCCATCGAGACTCCTTCCCCCAGAAACGGCTTGCCATCCATCTGTTCGGGGACGTCCAGTCCGGCGAGCTTGAGCAGCGTCGGTCCGAAATCGATGAAGCTGACGAAGCCGTCCACGCGCGATCCGCGTTCCGCATCAACCAGATGCTTGAACTTCTCCGGCACTCGCACCACCAGCGGAATGTGTAGGCCCCGTTCGTTGGGATATCCCTTGCTGCCGGGGAGGACACCGCCGTGATCGCCGAAGTAGAAAATGAACGTCTCTTCGAGGAGGCCGTCGTCTTCAAGCTGCTTTACCAGTTGACCGACCTTGTTGTCGATGATTTTCATCCGGTCGTGATAGCGGGCGTAGGTGTATCGAAAGGTGGGCGTATCGGGATGCATCGGCGGAATGAAAACCGTGGCGGGATCGGTCTCCGTTTTCTGATTTTCCATCACCTTCTTCGGAAAGTGCAGCGAGCTTTCATGCGAATCGGTGAAGGTCTGCATATGAAAGAAAGGTTGCGACTTGTTGGGCCGCTTCCGCCACGACGCTTTCCGGGACGATTCATCCCAGGTGGTGGGCGTTTCGTCTGCGTTGTAATCTTTCTTAGAGTTATTCGACGTATAGTATCCGGCTTCGTTCAGATACGCCGGAAACATCTTCCAGCCTTCAGGCATTGGGACCTGGTAAATTTTGCGGTGATACTGTGTCCCCAGTTTCGGAGCGTAGATGCCGGTAATCAGCGTCGTTCGTGCGACGGAACAGACCGGAGCGTTCGAGAAGGCGTGATTGAAAATCAATCCTTTCCCGGCGAGACTGGCGATGTTGGGCGTCTCAGCACCGGTTTCATCGAACAGTTTCAGAAAATGCTTGGAATTATCCTCGGAGAGAATCCAGAGGAAGTTCGGACGGTCGGCAGCCCGAGCAGAACTCACAAATCCCAACAGCACCAGACAGACGATTCGACGGAAAAGCATAATGGCCTCACAAAAAATGTGTGTGTGAAGTTTTATGCTATTCGGTCCCATCGTCGGATGCTACTCACAGTTTTCGCTCGGCCTCAAAGTCAACACCGAGAAGAACGCCCGATGGTCGGACGCCACCGATTCATCGAGCACTTTCTGACCGCTCGCACTCCAACGCTCCGCGGGACGCGAGAGAATGAAATCAATTTGCCGTGTCGGCGTTTTCACCGGGACGGTCGGCATTCGTTCCCGGTTCGTCCGACTCCACGATCGATCGAGTATCGACAGCGTTTCACTACCGATCACGTCGTTCAAATCTCCCGCCAGTATGATCGGCTGTGCGGGCCTTTGTACGGCGAGAACGTTCAACACTTCAGCGGACGCCCGGCGTTCCGTGTCGTCAGGTCGGTGATCGAAGTGAGTCGAAATGAACGTTACCGTCTCGTCGCGACCTGGAATCTGAATCTCGGTGATCAGGATCCCCCGCTGTTCTCCCCTGTCATGATTGGGGAGTTTCCGGTTTTCAGACGTCACAATCGGGTAACGGGAAAGAATCGTATTGCCGTACTTGCCGCCGCCGAATTCGATGTTCGGGCCGAAGACGACGTGCATTTTCGTCAGTTCCGCCAGCTTTTTTGCCTGATCGACATGTTTTGTACGGTTGGTCTTTTGATCGACTTCCTGAACGGCGATCAGGTCCGGTTTGACGCTCAGCATCACCTGGGCGATCCGTTCCAGGTCGAGCTGACCGTCCACCCCTTCGCCGTGATGAATGTTGTAACTGAGGACTCGCAGGGAGATCGGTTCCGCCCCACGAATTTCGGACGTCGAGAGTATGAGCAGCCCGCAAATGAGAGTGGGAATGATTCGCTGCATGGGTCGTATCGCTTTCGAGAAATATCAGTCTGTTTGCAAGATTGGACTTCAGCATATCTTCCACTCTCCAACGACGCCAGCAGGAACGATTCCATGCCGATCGATCTTCTGTATTCCGGATTTCATGTGCTGAGAAAGCCAGCCAGCTTTCATCACACCTGCCCAGCCTCAAGACGAAAACCCGATTTGAGACTGGTAAGGCGGTACGATTGAGTTTTTCAACGGACTGCTAGATCTTCTAGATCTTCGACGCGGGAGTTTCTGAAATCCCTGCTCGCAACGTCATTCCGGCGGCGTTACATTGGGAGTCTGGCATTTTTGATTTCCCACCTGAGTTATGACGAGGTCTCATCATGACACGTTTGTCTGTTCTTTTGCTTTTGTTCCTGCCTGCTGGTTTGCTGGATGCGGGGGATGTCGCCTTCCAGAAAAAAGGAGACGAAATTGTCGTCACCGTCGGGGGGGAGGTTTTTTCCCGCTATCACACATCGTCCGAGTGGAAAAAGCCGTTTTTTGATCCCGTCTTTATGGGCGATACCGCAATCACGCGGCCGATCGATCCCAACCAAAAGGAACACCCACATCATAAGGGACTCTGGGTCTCGGTCGATGAAGTCAATGAGATCGATTACTGGGGTGAAAAGGGAGTGATCAAAAATGTCTCGGCCAAATGGAGTACCACGGCGTGCGGCAAAGAAAATGGCGGGAGATTGCAGGTCGTCAATCATTGGCTCGATGATGCCGGAAAGACGGTCGTGATTGAGCAAACCTCCATTCACATCGCTCCCAATAAGCTGCTCACCTACGACATCACTTTCAAGGCTCCCGGTCACGATGTCGAATTTCTGGACACCAAGGAGGGATTGCTGGGATTCCGAATGGCGCATTCCATGCGGGAAAGTGAAGGGGGGCGAGTCCTCGGAGCTAACGGCAAGAAAGGGACCAAGGAGAACTGGGGCCGACACAATCAATGGATCGATTACGTGGGAGAAGTGGATGGCGAAACGTTCGGGATCACCCTGATGGATCATCCCGACAACTTCCGCAAATCCCGCTATCACGTCCGAAATTACGGTCTGTTTTCGATCAGCCCGTTCGGTGAAAAAGCCTATACGCAAGGAAAAGAAGAGGCCAAACCGGTGCACCTGAAAGCCGGTGAATCGATCACTCTTCGTTACGGCGTCTACTTCCACAAGGGAGATACCGATGCCGGGGAAGTCGAAAAAGCCTACCAGCAGTTTCTCGCTGAGTAATGTTGAGATTTTACGATTTTGAGATGAGTACGACGACTATGACACATTCCACACGACGTTCCTTCCTGCAACTTTCTTCCGGATTGGCGGCAGGACTGTTTGTGGGAACTCCGCGTCTGTTCGCGGAGCCTCCCGGCTACAAAGTTCTCGATCTGAAAGTCATCAGTCTGGATGATTATTATCACGGCTGGCCGACGGTCACGCGCCGTCGGAACGGCGATCTGGTCTGTGTCTGGTCGGGGGGGCGGGAGTCCCACATCTGTCCTTTCGGTCGCGTGGAGATGATTGTCTCTCACGATGAAGGGCAGACTTGGTCGTTTCCACAAGTCATTCTGGACGGTCCCAGCGACGATCGGGATGCGGGCATTCTGGAAACGTCTCAGGGAACCCTGCTCGCGACGACGTTTACCTCACTGGCGTATGTTCCGATCCTCGAAAAAGCCAACGCCAACCCCGACCAGTGGGATGCGAAGCGTTTGGCACGATGGAACGGAGCACACAACCGGATCTCGGCGGCTGAACGGCAACGCCATCTCGGCTGCTGGATGATTCGATCGGAAGATGGAGGAATCACTTGGTCTGAGCGGTATCGTTCGGTCGTCAATTCACCGCACGGTCCGATCGAACTCGCCGATGGACGATTACTGTATCCCGGTAAGGTTCTCTGGCAGGGAGAAAATCAGAAAATCGGAGTCGCCGAGTCGTTCGATGACGGTCGCAACTGGCACTGGCTCTCCGAGATTCAACCTCGGGAAGGAGATACGTCCGCGAATTATCACGAATTGCATGGTGTTGAAACGAAAAGCGGCAAACTGATCGTGCAAATTCGGAATCACAATTCGCAGAACAAAGGTGAGACCCTGCAAACGGAATCGATCGACGGCGGCAAGACCTGGTCGGCACCGCACAGCATCGGTGTCTGGGGACTGCCATCCTTCCTGACGCGACTCAACGACGATCGTCTCCTGATGTCTTACGGTCATCGTCGTCCGCCGTACGGCAATCAGGCACGCCTCAGCGACGATGAAGGAGTCACGTGGTCCGATCCGATGATCGTCTCGGGTGACGGAGCAGGGGGCGATTTGGGTTATCCGTCGACCGTGCAGTTGAGCGACGGATCGCTGTTAACGATCTGGTATGAAAAAATGAAAGGTGCGTCGAAAGCAGTCCTCAGACAAGCCCATTGGGAACTGACCTGATTGGCTCAGTTGACGCCGAGATTCATGATGCGGGCCGCCGTCCCCTGGCTGTCCGGATGCGACTCTTTGGAAAGGGTCACTTTTAAGGTATGTTTGCCGGATGGTAACTCGGTGGCCAACTCGACGGAACGAGGGTAATGCAAGCCTTTACTGAAGCGATGGTAGAGCTGGACTTTCCGAGGAGCTCCGCCGTCAACCGAAACTTCCAGCATCCCGGCATCGGGGCCTGCGGACACATACGCGATCGCCGTCGTTCCTTCGAAGGTCAACTCGAAAGAGGCTCCCGGTTCCGTCGCACACAGCATTGGAATATTGGTGAAACGATCCCGTTTGCTTCCCGGCAGCGATTTCCAGTCAGGGATTTTGACCTCCCAGCCCTGCCGTTTGGAGGCTCGATCGAAGTCGAGAAATCCGGCGTGGATATAACTGAAAGGATCGAGAAGCTCCTCAGGAGGAGCGTGGGGAGCGGGATCGGCGTGATTCTGCCAGGCATTCGTCAACAGATAGGCAATCAGGTCGGCGGCGATCCGGTTGCCGCGTGGAGCGGGATGCGTTCCCCCGAACTCTTTCCAGGTGAGGTTCTCGTCGTCAATCTGATCGGCGACTTCGCGGGCAAGATGAATGGTCGACACTCCATAATGCGCGGCGACTTTTTCATGTTCGACCATCGGTAAGGGAGTTTGACCTGATTGCAATTGTTCGAGCATGCCGGGATTCACAAAGTAAGTCATGACGATATCGGCGTTAGGATTGTGTCGTCGTACCTGATGCATGATGCCCTCCATACCTCGGACGCACTCTTCGGGAGTGTGCATGGCGTCCTGATCGTCGTTGACGGCGAACTCCACGAACAACAGGTCAACCGGCCCCTGAGAGAGGACATCCCGTTCCAGACGGAACGCCCCTGTCGTCGAGCAAGTCGAAGCGATTCCGGCGTTGGTGAAAGTGAACTGGGTGTCGGGAAATTGATCCTGCAGAAACTTTTCCACCATGGGACGATAACCGTTCATTTCGGTGATCGACCCTCCTAGAAAAGCGACGTGCCCCTGTTTCCGATCGGTGAATTGGTGCCATGAGTTAACGAGCGATCCCCGTTTCGTCGTGTTTTTATAGCCATTCACTTTGAACTCAGAAGGAGTGAGATAATTCAACGAGACCAGAAATGCGTCCAGTTGCTCCATGGTTTTAAAATAGCTATGGAGCTCACGTTGTTTGGTCTCTGGAGTGCGAAATCGAGGATTGAAAAACCCGTGAGGCTCCCCCGGAAACGCTTTCAATTCACATCGATTCCCGTGCTTTGTCATCAGTGTTGTGAAGTGTTCCACGGTTTGGAAAGGCACGGCTGTATCGTCGGTGCCATGAAAAATGATCGTCGGCGGCAAATTGCTTCGGACGTGATGAATGGGAGAAATCAGGGTCGCGTCCCCTGGGATACGATCGGTGATCGACTTCAGTTTTTCTTCCGAGAGTAGATCGCTCCCTGCGAGCGGAGCCACCATCACCGCAGGATTGAACAGCGCCATGGCATTCGGCACAGAACTGAACGAGGAACCGACTTCATCTCCACCGATAGGTTCGGGAACGACACCCGTACAACAGGCGATATGCCCTCCGGCGGAACCTCCCGCCGCCACAATTTTTTCGGGATCCACATTCAACTGTTTCGCATTCGCTCTGACCCAGCGAATCGCCGACCGTGCATCCGCGACACAATCAAAGGGGGAGGCCTTGTGTCGAGAAAGAACTCGATAATCGGCCGTAATGGCGACCATTCCCCGTTGCGCCAGATAACGACACTGATTCTGGAATTGCGAGGGGCTTCCGGCTCGCCAACCGCCTCCGAAGAAAAACACAATGGCAGGTCGTGGTCCGGAAAAATGCTCTTCGTCCGGACGGTAGATCCAGGCGGAGAGTTCGATGTCTCCAACTGTTTTATAGGTTTGTTTCTCAGCGAGGGGGAGCTCGGGAGGGTACTGTCCCCGCATGGGAATCAGGTCTTCTGCGGACAGCGATTGCATCACGCCGCCGACCAACAATAGCCCGCAGAACAGAACATGGAACGCTTTCTTCATCGAATATTTCCTTCCTCAACGAGCATTTCCGGATCCCAATAGGTATTCCCTGATGATGCCTGCACAATCCCTGGAAAGCAAAGATCGATTCAGAGGGAAAACGACTTTTTTCAAGTAGCGTTTTGGGATTTACTCAGCATATTTTTTACCGAGGACCCAGTAGACGAGATACAGAGCAATCCCGAGAAATGCCAGAATGATGGAACGCAGGAAACCAGACTGGCTGATCGCATCGCCTTTCAGAGCCTCTTCGGTTGCTTCTGCCTGATAACGCACGTACGGTTCCGCAGAATTTTGACGTAAGTCATGTACTTGACTCTGATATTCTTCGGCATTTCCACCGGCTGCTTGGAGTCCCAGTAAAGCAGCTTCCTGAACCTGAGGATCGGAGCTCTCCAGTCCCTCCGCCAGCATTTCGAGAGTGTCATGATCATAGCGTCCGATTTTTCCCAAAGCTTGAGCGGCCTCTTTACGAAAGGCGGAGTTGGATTCTTTCCAAGCTGTTTCCCAGGTTTGGAGGGCCATTTGTGCGGCCACTGATCGATCGTGGACGTGGAGCGTCCAGGCCAGCAGGATCAAAGGAATTGCGATCACCAGAGCGACGACCCAAGAAGGGGCTGTCCAGAGACTGAGCTCAAATTTTTTGACTGACGGAGTGTCAATCGCCGCGATAGTCGGCTCATCCCCCGCAGAGGACGCCTGGGTGACGTTGACCATTTTGACAGGAGAGATGTTCTCCAGTTTTTGTTGGACAGCTTCCGCGTTAGCTGGACGCTTACCCGGATCTTTTTGTAATAGAGAGGATACAAGCTCATCGAGATCCGAGGGGCAATCAAACGCAATGGAAGAGACGCGCGGCGGAACTTTATGGAGGTGTTGGTCCAGGATTTCCGCCGGCGAATTGCCATCGAACGGAGGCTTTCCTGTCAGGGTTTCAAACATGACGCAGCCCAGCGAATAGAGGTCGGCTTTGGCGCCTATGTTTTTCCCACGAATCTGTTCGGGAGACATATAGCGAAATGTCCCCATAGTTTTTCCGGCGGCCGTAAGATTTTGCGCGGAAGCGAAAGTTGCTAATCCAAAATCGCTCAGTTTGAGTTGACCATTCGTCGCGATCAGAAAATTACCAGGTTTGATATCGCGGTGAGTCACTTCATGCGAATGGGCGTAGGCAAGAGCTGACGTCATTTGCTGGAAGTATTTAACAGCCAGTTCCCAAGGGAGCGGGGCACGCTTTTTGAGGAGCTGGTCGAAGCTTCCTCCCCCCACAATTTCCATTGCGTAGAAGCGGTGCTCGCCTTCTGTGGTCCCTCCGAAAGAGTGGACAATATTGGGATGGCGAAGCTTTCTGAGAATCTCCAGTTCTCGGTCAAATCGACCTAGAACGATTTCGTCGGTGACTTCTTCCGGCAACAATTTGACGGCGACCTGGCGATCATTTTTGACGTACCTAGCACGATAGACAACTCCCATCCCCCCCTCGCCAATTTTTTCGAGGAGCTCAAATGGCCAGATCCATTTTTTGTTAATGTTTGACACAGTCAGTAGTTGCGACTAGATGAGAACGAAATACCAATACTTCGGTGTTGTGACGTCATCCCCCTGGATTCCGGTCAATTCGAGATCGTAGTGCCGCTTCAAAACCAGTAAAAATATAATCAAATTAGATCGAAAAACCCATCTCCTCTGTGAGAGCGATGTGGATTTCTCGAAACCCAATCTCAGCCATTTCCCCTCTGAAATTCTCTGAATTACCCTGAGAGAGAACTATCTAAGGTTTCCAACGATTTGAACTTTCTCACAATCTCTCGAGCACACCGCAGGCCATCGACGGCTGCACTTACGATACCACCCGCATAACCGGCCCCTTCTCCCATCGGGTACAACCCGTGAACTCCAGTACACTCCATGCTTCGTCGATCTCGATAAATGCGGAGAGGGGAACTGCCTCTCATTTCCGGTCCCGCCAGAACAGCATCTTTCAGGTACTGCCCCTTCCATTTCTGATCGAGAACCGGCAGTCCGTTTTTGATGGCCTGAGTCACAATGGGGGGGAGGACTTCCGCGAGGGAAGCATGAACTCTCCCTCGTTGATAAGAAGATGGTAAATGTGTCGTGGCTGGCGTCATGCGGTCGTTCAGAAAATCATTTGCTGACTGAATGGGGCATAGATAATCACGTCGTCCCAGTTCGAACGCAATTGCCTCATATTTCCGTTGTAGTTCCATACCTGCGAGTGGGTGAATTCCCCCAAAGTGTTCCGGTTCGAGCGTGATCATCAAACCGCTGTTCGCAAAGGAGGAGTCATGACGGGAGTTACTCATGCCGTTGGTACAGAATCGTTTCGGCTCCGAGACACTCGGCATCACGATCCCTCCGGCACACATGCAAAATGAGTACAAGTCATACTTTCCGTTCGCGACCAGTGAATAATCGGCTGCGCCGAGAATCTCCAGATACTCAGGTTTTCCATACTTGTGGCGATTCACGTTCTCCTGCGGGTGTTCGATTCGAAGCCCCAACTGAAAGGCTTTCTGTTCCATCGGAACTCCTTGACGATAGAGCGTTTCGTAAGTGTCTCGGGCGCTATGCCCGATCCCCAGCAAAACCAGATTGGTTTTGAGATACCCACTGGAAGTATGTAATCCTTGCAGTCGCCCCTCCTGAATATCGAGCGAATCCATCCGACATCCGAATTTGTATTCTCCCCCCATCTCTTCGATCTTGCGACGGAAGTTTCGGCAAATCATGGGTAGCTTGTTGCTGCCGAGGTGAGGTCGATTTTCGTAAACGATGGAGGGGCGTCCGCCACATTCCACGAATCGTTCCACAACCCAATCCACATCCGGACCACTCATGCGACAGGTCAATTTTCCATCACTGAAGCAGCCCGCGCCGCCTTCTCCAAACAGGTAATTATTTTCTGGATCGAAAGCTCCGCCGCGATCAAACTCGCGATTCGTGGAAACTCGTTCTTTAACCGGCTGTCCTCTTTCCAGAATGACGGGACGATAACCGTTCTTAGCCAGATAGTAGGCTGCAAGCAGACCGGATGGCCCCGATCCGACAATCACCGGAGGAAATTCGAGAGGCGAAGAACCGCAGGGAGGATTTTCGAAAACGGCGGGAGCGTATTGCTGAACCTGTGAATCGCGTTGGAACTGGTTCAAAGTCTGTTCTGGATCGTGGAGCGAGACCGCGACGGAATAGACAAATTTCAGGTCACGACGCGAACGAGCGTCCAGGCTTTTTCGCAGAATCTTCCATTGGCGAATCTCGTTCACAGAAACCTTCAATCGTCGCGCGATCCTTTCCAGCAAGCCTGATTCGGGAACTTCCACAGGGACCTGCAGGTTTGTCAGTCGTATTATCATAAGGAGAGGCTCCGGTCCGTACTGATCGGACGGGGAGAACGGGCGATTCAATTGATTGGCTTTTATTGTAGTCCGAATCAATAGAGTGGGCTACTGACCGTCAGAACGCACCTTTAGGAGCATTTCAGCCCCTTTGTCTCGTGAGGCCGTGCTCATGGTATTTGCATGCTTTTGAAGCGATTGTTGCTTTTTTTCAACATGGCCTCACAACTGATGGAATTCCAGGAGACATTTGAAAAACTCTCACTCTCATAAAATTGCCCAATCGACTCAGAGGGAAAATTTCAGACAATATACTCAGTGCATGGCCATGATTTATGACCTAGTTTTGAGCATGAATTCAATGATGGAGTCATTCAGAAATCAAAATTGGAATTCCGAGTTCACCTCGATGACGTTGCTGGACAAGGCCAGGCGTCACGATGAGTCAGCTTGGGAAACCATCGTGAAGCTTTATGCGCCGCTTGTGTATCGCTGGTGCAAACGCGCAGGAATGAGTTACCACGACATTGAAAATCTCTCTCAAGAAGTGTTCACGATCGCTTACCGAAAACTGGATCGGTTTCAAAAGGAATCGGAATCCGATTCCTTTCGCGGTTGGTTATACACATTGGTTCGCAACAAACGCATCGACTGGTTACGAAAACATAAGAATGACGTTGCGGCGATTGGGGGGAGCCAGGTGATGGCGCTACAACATCAAATCCCCGACCCAATTGCCGAAGAATCTGACGAAATGGACGAATCGGATCAGGAAGAACTCTTTTTGTTCAATCAAGCGATCCAATTGATTCGGCAGGAATTTGGTCCTCGCGATCAACAAATTATTGAAGCGTTATTGTGCGAAAACCAGGATCCGCGAGTCATTTCCGAGCAGCTAGACATCTCCCGAAACACGATCTATATCGTGAAATCGCGTGTCATGCGGCGATTGCGAGAAGAGTTTTCAGGTTTATTCGGGGAGCCCGAAGAGATTGCGAATATGGGTTCGAGGTGAGCCAAGATGGTATGCCCTACATCTGAGGAGCTATCGTCCTTTCTCTCAGGACAGCTTTCGAACCAGGCGTTTGAACAAATCGCCGAGCATCTGGAATCCTGTACGCTCTGTGTCGAAACGCTAGATGCGATGGAGACAGGGGAACCGCTCGATGCACAAATTCTTCAAGAACAACCCGTCAATTACAGTTGGGCTGAATCTCTGGGGGCTCGACAACTCACTCAACGATTGCTTGACCGCAACAACGTAACCGACGATCAACTGGGCCCCGATGCCATCGGGCGCATCAAAATTGTTCGCTACCTCGCCAGCGGTTCCTTTGGGCGGGTCTTCATCGGTTGGGATGAAGAACTGGAACGACGCGTGGCTGTCAAGTTACCGCGTGCAGGAATGTATGCTGATGATGAATCGCGTGAAGAGATTCGTCGAGAAGCACGTCAAGCCGCTAAAGTCGAGCATCCTGGAATCGTTCCGATTTATGATATTGGCACCGATCCTAATGGTGATGTCTTTATCGTTTCCGGATTCGTCGATGGCTGTGATTTGAGTGAGTGGAGGAAAACTCAACGACCGTCGTTCGACGAGTGCGTCAGGATGGTCATCAAAGTGGCCGAAATTATTGCTTACGCCCATCAGCATCAGTTGATCCACCGCGACATCAAACCGGGAAATATTCTGATCGACAAAGAGGGGAATCCTCATCTCGTCGATTTTGGATTGGCGACCACGTGTGCAGAACCTGGAGAACGATCAATCAAGGGCCTGGTCGGGACACCGGCTTATCTCCCACCCGATTATCTGGAATACGTTCATCCGCCGATCGATCCCCGCGGCGATCTCTACTCACTCGGTGTGGTCCTGTATGAATTGATCACCGGCTGTCATCCCTACGACCTGCAAGCAGACAGTTGGCAAAAAACTCTACTGACGACTGAACCGATTCGTCCACGTAAGAGAAACTGGCGTGTTCCACGAAGGTTGGAATCATTATGCCAGAAAGCCGTTCATCGAGATCCCCGCAAACGGTTCCAATCCGCTGAAGAATTTCTCAAAGCTCTAGAACGCTATCGGCGGAAATCGTCCCTGTCAGAACTGACTGATTCGAATCAAAGTAGAACTCCCTTCAAACTCGTCGGAGCAATGGTGTTGACGGCAACGATCGTCTTGGGAATCGCGATGGTTTGGGGAAAAAATATTTTTTCGAGTGAAGGGGGAGCAAACTCGTTTCTCATTCCGCACTTGCCGCCAGCGTCCCAGACGATGGACATTCAGAGTCTCCAACCCGTTCCTGTGCGGATTCAAACAGAGCCGGCGGGAGCACTTGTTGCGATCGTTTCCTTGCGAAAACATGATTGGTCACCGCAAACAGACTCGATCAAACGACCGGATCAAACCACCCCGGTGCAACTCGATCTCAAGCCGGGTGATTACCTGATCGAGGCGATGCTTCCAGGGTATGGGTTTCATCAGGTCATCCGTCGCGTTGAGCCGATAAAGGCGGCGTCTTCGACATCTCGCCTGCTGCGTCGAATCACGATTCCACAAACAGACCGAGATTCCCATGATCTGGTGAAGATTCCGGAAGGGGAGTTTGAATTCGGCCTCCCACCGAATACCGAGCGTCGACATGTTCGGGAGTTTCTGATTCAGTCTCATGAGCCGACTTATGCCGACTACAAGCGAGTCATGGGAGAACTGACTCCCGCCATGCGTGACGGTTTGAAGGCGGTAGGGATCACCGATCTCAATCGGCCCCTTGGCTATCTTACCTTTCAGGAGGCGTTGGAATTCGCAGAAGCCTCGGGGTTACGATTATTGACTGAAACAGAATGGGAATATGTCGCGTCCAACGGCGGCACCACAACTTATCCCTGGGGCGATCAATTTCCGGACGTCTCCACCTGGGAAGAGCTTGGGGAGTTCGACCGTACGATCAACCCCCATCATGATCCGATCTACGGGCTCTACTCTGGCTCAGTGGAGTGGGTTGGCAATCGTGAGCCTGAGCTTAACTCTGGTCGTGAGCACTACTTCTACCGGGGGGGAACGTATCTGCTTGCAGACGGAAAATCGCTTCGTGAAGTTTTATCAACAAATGAGGCTATGTTAATAGAGACCATGGGAGTTCACTGGCGACCCCGCTGGAGCACTCCTGAAGTCACCTTTCGACTTGGGGTGCGTATGGGACGAAACGCCAGTCTGGAGTATTTACGTCAGGAATTTTCACACGCTGCAGCAGTAAAAAAAGACTCGTCTGAGTTACTTAACTCAGACGAGTCTTGAGATTTTTCAGTAGGCTTCCGCGTCCAGAAATCAATGCGCGAATGCCGGTGTCACCGTGGTTGCCAGGAACTGGCGCTGTTGCACGTCGTCGATTATTTTCAATTGATGAATATGTTGGTTCGACTCGACGACTTTCGCTTCATATTTTGCCACGCAGTTGGAGTCGATATTCGGATCGAGCTCTTTGCCGTAGCGAAGGACGTGGCTTTCCGCTGTCTTTTGTTGGTCGATTTTCAACTCCAGGACGCGAAAGTAGCGAACGTCCGTTTCACCAAATTTCACTTTTACGACGAAGTCAGCATCTCCCGTGAACGACACCTTCTCGGATTCACTGACGAAACGTCCCAATTTATGACGCGATTCTCCTGGTTCGCCGAAGCGGGGAGCCACATAGTCTTTCTGTATCAATGCGACGGTTTGACGAACTTGAGTCGGCACGCATTCACTTTCCGGGATCGGCTTAATTGCTGCAACCTGTACGTCGTTGTCGACCGGGTTGACGAGCGTCAGCGATTGTCCTGTTTTTTCATCGACATAAATCGGATCGGAACAATCGGGATAGTACCCGCATTCTTCACAGCCATAGTCAATGTTGTGCCAGGAATGTGTCCAGACGTAATCGCTGCCGCAATGCTCGCAATTTTGCGTCATCCATAACAAATCACCATCATATTCGCCGTAGAAATACACCGGACAATGTTTGGTGAAGCCGGCTGCAGAGCCTGCCTCAGCCTGAGGAGCTTCAGTCGTGATCGCCAGACCAGCAACACCCACGGCGCACAGAGCCAAGGTAAAAAGCGACAATTTTTGAATCGTTTTCATATTCATGATGATTCCTGACTCCTTGTGAGTAACTGAGGGGTATAGTACTGAAGGACGAAAGACTTTGAGGCTTTGAGCTGACAATCAGGTGAGAACACCTCGGTTAATCGTCACAACCTCATAATTACGTTGTTCCTATCATCCGACTTGGAGCCGCGAAAACTATATGAACTTGCCTGTAAGTAGCCTGGCAAAAAATAGAAATGGAAGACTGGCCGAAAAGATAATCTATAGCCCCAGGCCTTCTTAGAGGTCCCAGTTTTCGTAAGACTCCCATCTATTCACCAAGCTGTTGGATTGGTGAAACTGGATCAGATTGATCGAGGGGAATATCAAGCGAAGTGAACGCCCCGAGAGAATGGGAGGTGTGGGGGTTATGGGCATTCTGCTGTCGGCCATCCTCCCAGATGCCCATTCTTCAGACGCCCAATGTCATCATGCAGAGAATTTCCAGTCGCCAGCGAATTTGTAAACAAGTCAGAAGCGAATTGTCATCAATAACGCGCAGCGTACTCTGACTCAGTTTTTTCCGAGTGACTTTTCCAGAAATTGATACGCGGTCTCCCGAGCTTCCGGAGGAAAGTCATGAGCACAATCAGGATAGATCGCCCGCAGATTCTCTGACGCCCCCAGTAGTTCGTAGACCGGCTTTGCCGCCGAAATCGAATCGCGAACTCCCGAGACTTCAAAGTTTGAATCGTGTTCCGGAGCCACGGCCAAAAAAGGACGCGGAGCGAATGTCCCCACGATTTCCGGAAAATCAAATGGAACCTGATCGGGATCGTTGTTGTAGACTGAGGCAATGCGCGGCATATAGCGACTGCTTGTCCAACCTTTGAGTTGTCCGCCGTAGTATTTATGAAATCTTGTGAATCCACAGCAGGAAACCATCGCCTTGATGCGTGGTTCGAAGGCCGCCGTGAACATAGTGTTATGCCCTCCGAGTGAATGACCGATGCATCCGATCTGATCGGCGTCGACCATCGGAAGAGATTGCAAGAGATCAACCGCGCGAACGTTGTCGTAGATGGCTTTCATCGTTCCGGAAAGATAGTCATCCTGCTCGAAGTCGTAGTCGAGAGAATCACCGAAGGAGGGATAGTCGGGAGCCAGCGTGACAAACCCGCGCTCCGCCAGTTCGGAAGCATAATGAAGGTTTTCCTTGCCACCGAGGCCGGCGGGTTCGTCTTTTCCAATACGAGTGGTCTGATGCAGGCACAAAACCGCGGGACATGGTTGCTTCACTTTTCGCGGTAAAAATAACCAGGCGTGGACCCACGCTTGTGGATCATCGGTGTGATACCGAATCTTCCAGCGATTGGCAGATGGAAATTGACGACGTTCGAGGATCTCCATGCTGAGGGGAACCGGAGTTTCCGGACTCGGAAGCGGTCCCATCACTTTCTGCATCTGTTCCAGAATATGAGTTTTCCGATGTTCCCAATCCTGGGGCGATTTGACGGCGGGGAGATCGCCGTCGGATGCGAGTAAATCGATGGTCGGTGCGGGAACTTGTTGGGCGGAAAGTGGACTGACTAATTGAGTCAGAAGCAGGACAATCATGATCCATCTGTATCGAGATATCATCAGCTCATTCCTTCTCCGGAAACTCGTTCTTTGCCAGAAATTCCTCCGCCCACTGATAATGATCGAGTAAACCATCCGTCGATCGTCCCAGGTGGCGATAGGCGGCGTAAACCGCTTCAATGGTCGCGAGGCCGGCGCTCGGGTCGTCGTGAACCTTGGAAACTCTCGGATAGGCGGTCTGATAGGTGGGAATCGAACGGACGGGGACGTCCGCGTACCGCTTCTCCATTTTTTCAACCAACCGCCAGGTCGCATCGAGTACCAGCAGACCGGACTCAGCGTCTTCCTGCGAAAGAATCGGTCCACCGATGCCGAGTCTGATGTAGTTGGCGGGAATCGGATCTTCGTCCTGCGGGTAGGTCAGAAACTGAAATTCCGGATTCTCGCGTAAAGGCTCGACGCTGCACTTGCTGCGTCGTTCCCGGCGATGAACCACAATGATGGTCGGAGGATGACTCACGAAACTACAACACCTCGCAAACGGTTGAATCCGGGACATTTTTGACCGTTTCGACGTTTCCGATTTTGGTCGGAAGAATGAATCGCAATTTCCCGCCGACGGTTTTTTTATCGAGCAACATCTTTTTCAAAATGTCGTCCGCAGAAAACTGAAAACTCTCCGGCAACTCGACCGGCAAGCCAACCGCTTTTAACAGGTTGACCTGACGTTTCGTCTCCTCGGCACCAATGCGCCCCATTTTTTCGGCCAAACGACTCGCGTAAACCATGCCGATGGAAACCGCCTCTCCGTGAAGCAGTTCGCCGTAACCGGCGAGCGCTTCAAAAGCATGAGCGAAGGTGTGACCATAATTCAAGACGGCCCGTAAACCGGTCCGTTCGTATTCGTCCTGTTCGACGACATCTGCTTTCAACCGGCAACTCCGAGCGATGACCTGTTTCATGACGGAAGATTCCCGAGCGTTGAGTCCCTCAATGTTCTCTTCAAGATATTGAAAAAAACTCTCATCGAGGATGACGCCGTATTTAATCACTTCCGCCAGACCGCTGATGTATTCCCGTTCGGGCAACGTCTTCAGAGTCTCGATATCAATCAGCACGCCGAGCGGTTGATGAAACGCGCCGACGAGATTTTTGGCCTGCGGTAGATTGACGCCCACTTTGCCGCCGACCGAACTGTCAACCATGGCCAACAGCGAGGTGGGAACCTGCACGAACGGAATGCCGCGGGCATACGTCGCCGCCAGGAAGCCGGCCGCATCTCCGATGACTCCGCCTCCGACCGCCACGACAAGGGTTTGACGGTCGGCTTGCATGTTGACCAACTGGTCGTACATGCCGGTCACGACACTGATCTGTTTGGAACTCTCTCCCGGTTCGAGTGAAACCAGTTCCACTTGCCATCCGTTATCGGCCAACGATTGTTGCACCATCTCTGCGTGGGGAGACCGAATGTTCCGATCAGTCACAACCAACGCTTTACTGCTTTCGGAGGATGCGAACGAAAGTTTCTCTTTCCAGACGGAGAGGTAACGTTCCGCCTCTCCCAGCAGCGAATCACCGATGGCAATCTCATAGGTACGAGGGCCCAGGTAAACCTGAATGGTTGTGTATGGCATGGTGGAAGGCACAATCAGCCTTTCTGACGATCAGCAAAGAGAAAGAATGAATTATTTGTGAATCGAAATTCCAGTTTATCTGATGAGGAAATGGGAACTCCAGTCCGGAGATTCAGTCACTTGAGAATATGCTTCAAATATCCGTGAAAAAACTCTGAATTCCGGTCAAAACCGTCGTTTCGAGCCGCTTGACGTTCCTCTTGGGGTTTCCTATCGTCTGACGATGCAGAGTTGCAGTAACCATTCCTGAATTCCGACAGACACACCAAAGGAAAGTACCGATGGCAGATTTGATTGCCCCTCACGGCGGGCTCGATGCACCCGTTAATTGCACCGTTCCCGCCGACCAGGTGGATGCCTTCAAACAGGACGCGGAGGGATTGACCAAGGTTCCCGTTTCGGCAGCCGATCTGTCCTCCGTGTATCGTTGGGGAGACGGCACACTCAGTCCGCTCGAAGGCCCGATGACCAGTGAAGTCTACAACAAAGTCCTCGACGAAGCGGTGATCGAAGTCAACGGCGAGAAATACGCCTGGACGATTCCGCTCGCTTTACCGGTGACATCCGAGTTGGCCAGCTCGCTCAGTACCGGGCAAAAAGTGGCGCTCGTCTGCCCCGAAGGAAACATCGTCGGAACGCTCGACATCGAAGATGTCTTCGAATGGGACAAGCCCCGCTACCTGAAATCGGTTTATCTCACCGAACGGACCGATCATCCCGGAGCCGATATGGTGCTGAAAAACGACGCCGAGATGACACACCTGCTCGGTGGGAAAATTCAGGCCCTGCCGCAACCCAAAAACCCGGCCTTCGGGAAATACGTTCTCACCCCTGCGGAAGTGCGAGCCGTTCTCGCCGACAAAGGCTGGGACGCCGTCGTCGCCTTCCAGACGCGTAACCCGCTGCACCGCGCTCACGAGTACGCCCTCGTCTACGGCCTGGAAACCTTGATCCGCGAAGGGAAGAATGCCGGGGCCGTACTGAATCCGCTGATCGGTGAAACCAAAGGGGACGATGTCTCCGCCGAAATTCGCATGCAGACCTACGAAAAGCTGATCGCCGACAAGGCGCTCGGCGAAGGGGACAGCGATCCCGATTTGTGGGGACCGCGCGGCGAATCGGTTCCCGATCGAGTGTTGTTGCTCGGTCTGGACATCAAGATGTTTTACGGCGGTCCGAAAGAAGCCGTCATGCACGCGATTTATCGCCAGAATATGGGATACACCCACATCGTCATCGGTCGGAAGCATGCCGATGCTCCCTTCCACGACGGCTCTCCGATCTGGGGAGACTTCGACGCTCAGGAAATTTTCGAAGATCTGAACGGCGATCTGAAGATCAAAAACCTGAATGTCGGCTTTGCCGCCTTCTACGAATCGCTCGGTCGTGTCGATCTGATGTCGAATCACGAAGACGAAAAGCCGGTCTTCATTTCCGGAAAAGATGTCCGAGCCACGCTGCAAAAAGGAGAAATGGTGGACCCTCGGATCATGCGGGAAAGCACCTCGCAGATTCTCGCGGCGGCGATGAAGCAGTAATCGCCATTCCTTCCTCCTCCGTGAGGTCATCGAATTTGAAGCGTTCCACGGCTCTCCTTTCGGGGAGCCGTTTTTTTGTTTTTCGTGTTCGGAAACGATTCGGCTGTTTTCGTCGTAAGTCCATAAAGTTTGGAAGATGAGCTTTTTGAATTCCTCAACTTCTCAAGTTCTCATCTTCGAACGAAACCCGAGAGTTTTGCCCGGTTTTGGGACCATCCGCCGCAAAATCTGAAATCAGGTCTGTCTGG